>DASUCX010000081.1:0-7365 GCA_036275855.1 Rhabdochlamydiaceae bacterium | reverse complement strand
TTAGAATATCGTAAAGCTAGCTGTATTAACTTAATACAGCGCGCTTTACGATCTTCAAACCGCGGGAGTTTTCACGTCAATCCTATGGGCAAAAACTTTGTTAACAGAGTACTAGTATTTTCGATTTGCTAATTATTTCCCTCCGATTTATACCCAAGGAATATGGCTAAGAAGAAAACACTGAAAGAAAACTCCGCAGCAGGCAACAAAATCAAGTGCCCGGTCTGCGCAAGCATCGTTCGCGTCAAGATTACCAAACATGATGTGATGTCGGTTCACCCTTGCTCCAGCTGCGGCGAAACTATCGAAGCGCAAAAGTGCTGTCTTATCTGTGATTTTGCAGAAAAAAGTCTAACTTAGTTCAAAAGTAAAGATAAAGTCGCGCTTGTAACCCAGCTGATGCAGCATCAGCTTGCCGACTTCTAATTGAACCTCTCCCAAGAGTTTTTCAGGATCGGCCGACTTCAGAATTGGAAGCTCGGCAATGAGTTCCAGTCGTTGGTCTCGATGCAAGATCACATCGGTTTTAAGCTTTTCTTTCGGGTACCGCTCTTTCCAATAGGTCTCTAGAAGTGTTTTGAGAAGTGCTCTCTCTACGTGAACCGCAGGATTCATCCGGACTTGGAAGTAAGCTTTTCTCTGCATGAAATAAAATCCTACGCCTAAGATCGTTGCTACCCCTAAGATAAGGCTGCCTAAAGGCATAAAAAGATCGTCTCTTTGGACTAAGAAAGCAACGCATGTGAATCTCACCTGTGGCGCCCACGGAAGAGCAATAAAAAAGAGCCCCATGCACGCTAAGGCGACCACTAAAAAGAACTGCACTGCTGAAAAAAGCAGGTTTTCTTTTCGCATTTAAAACTCTTCGGAATAGCTTGATTCTTTATCGGAGGAGACAGCTTCCATCAGTTCTGTTCTTGTAATCAGGTTTTTGAAAATGACATGAACAAGACTCACATGCAGACCTGTCAAGCGAGACAACTCTTGAGTAACCTTCGTCTGGATTTCATCGGCTTTGTCAGGAATGCAAATCCCATAAGCGACATTGATTTCGAGTTTTACACTGATCGAATGCGTCTTTGGATCTTGTTCCACGGAAATCCCCGTGATCCTTTCTCCCGGCTCCCGGCCAAACAGATTGTCGATCAGATTCCCCTCAATGAGAGCGATCCCCTCAATTCTTAGGAGGCATTGCACGACAATCGATTGAAAAACCTTCGTCTCGATATCCCGGACATACGTTGTCTCTGGAAGTTCGACTTCTTTCGTATCAATTTGCTTTAACGGATTATGCATAGAAACACCTCTCCTTTGCTATTGTAACGAAGCGGTGATATTTGACCAAGACCGGAAGCGCCTTGTAAGCGCCTGGTGCAGGGCGTTTTTCCAAAAAAACAGTTGATAAATCATTCACAAATTAGACTTTTTTATTTTCTTGGGTTGGAGCTATTCTTTAAGTGAAGAGTTAACTTCTGTAAAGATAAAGGAGGTTAGTTATGTCTGTACCCGATTGTGTTTCTTCTTGTCTTACTCATCTCAGTCAGCATTTTGAGAACACACACCCCGTTAAAAGAGATTTAGAGTCCTTCATAAAAGCTTTAGAACAGCAAGTTCTTTCGCCTGATCAAATTGAGCAAACTGTTGATTCCATTGCCAAAAGTGCTTCTCTTTACAATAAGGAACAAGATAGTAAGTTCATTAGCGCCCTTGTATCTATTGAGGAAAACCAAGAAGGCTATTGGGTATACAAGTATCCTCTTGCAGTCGCTTGTCTTCTTAATCATTACCCCACCCCTTCCCTTTCTGGGCCTTCTCCCGAGGAAGAGCATTTTTTCTGGGAAAGCGTCTCCTCTTCTTGGGGGAGCAACAGCCCAGACATTTTACTGCGTTTATACCAGCTACGCCAAACAGGCATACTCAACCTTTTTTCTGCCAACGTCCAGAAAAAGTTTTACGAGAACTTTTTAGCGAACGGAGGAGAAACTATTCCCTTTGCCATGCTTCCTCAACAAGCAACGCAAGCAATGCTCGAAGAGATTTGGAACGATGGGAGCCTTCGCTCTACTTTACTTTTGGATCCTTACCTGGTTTTACGTTGTCTTCCTTATACCTCTCTTTTAACGCCTGAAAGAGCTCTAGAGCTAAAAGAGAAATGGGAATGGTTTGTTAAGACAAAAGAGCTCGAGCATGATGGACAAACCCTCTACTCATGGGATGAGATCAATTTTTCCCATTATTCGAGTTCTGCTGTGTGGGCAAGAGATGGGATCCCAGATTTACCTCCTCTTACGCTTCAAGAATTGCGTCGACTTCCTCGTATCCTGCGTATTCTTCACTTGGCGGCTCCAGCCTCTCGCCTTGGTTTGGCGCATCCAATCGCAGATTTTCCCAATAAGTTTGAATATCTTTTTTTCTTCATTGCTCTTTCACATCCTTCTCCCTACGAGAGCATCGGAAAATTATTAGATCCAGACACCCTCTGTTATGAATTGCAAGAAAAGGTTAAAAAAGATTTTGACTTTTTGCGTGTTTCTCACAAAGAAGGGGACCTTTCCGCTTTTTGGAAAGTTGCTTTGGCCTGGTGTGTTGAGAGCTGCGTTCCTTATAACAAAGCAAAAGCTGAAGAGGAGAAAAAGCGTATAAAGCAAATGGCTTTGCACCAGATCGAAACGACCCCGGAGAAAGGGTTTACTTTGTGGTGGGTTTCACAGATTATTCCGCCTTTTTCTTTGTGTGCACAATTATTTGATACGGAGCTGCGCAATTCTTCTGCCTTCATTGATCTTCTCTACAAAGAGTTTTTTGGCAAAATGGTTGCTCGAGAAAGGTCATTTGATGGCTGGAGACTATTTGTCTACGTATGTTTAACCATCGATCAACGGGAAACCAGTTTCAAGAATTTTGACAATCGACTTTCTTCCCTCTCTGATGAAGAGGAAGCTTTCGTTCTTACAATTGCTCAAGCTTGGAGAGAGACCAAGTCCAGCCCTTTGACCCCAAAGGAGCTCTCTTCTTTTCTAACAAATAAAACCATTGAAACTTATGAAACCCTTCAAAAGATACTTTATAATAAAACAGGCTTGGAACAACTGGATGCTTCGTCAAAAAAGACGATCTCAACTTTTTTAAACATACTTAAAATTGACCAGTTATTCAACTGGAGGGCAAGGCAGACTTCCTTACCTCCTTTAATGGATATTCAAATAATTTTACATTTGCGCAAGATTGCTTCAGACCTAGACAGGTCTAATTTTCAAATTGCCGCCCTTGCTGCCAACGAAGCCCCAAAAAGTTTCCCTCCCACCTCCTGTTTTTCCCAACTGCCTCTAGAGCTCTTCAACTCTATTTTAAAATTCGTATTGTTGTCTGACCATGCAAACTGGTGTCTTGTATCGAAAGCGTGTTGGAGCGTGGGAAAATCACAATCCTATTGGAGCATGCGCTGTTTTACAGATTTGACGATCCACCAAAAAAAAGAAGACAAAACATGGTCAGAAACTTATCGAGAGGGCTACTACTTCAATCAGTGGATTCCTCAACGATTTCAACACGCGATAGGCAGGGATCGCCCTCAAACTTTTGTGACAATGGCCTATCCCGCCCTTGCTCTTAATAAAAAGCAGCTAAAAAAAGTGTGGTCAAAAGCAGAAATTGACGCTTTTGATGACACCCCCATGCTCCCCTTTAAGTGGCTGAGAAGCTTGAAAATGAATCAAGGAGAGCTTTTGAGATTTTTTGACCATGCCTTGTTTGCAGAACCAATAAATTATGCTAGCTACACCTCTAATATGCACTGGGATTTAACTACAGTGAGTGCACTGGCTGTGGAGGAGAATTCGGTGGAAGAAATTTTAAAAAAAATCAGCACCGCTCCTTTGTTAAGTCAACCATGGAATCAGGCGAGGCAAAACCGTTTTATGAAGGATAAGGAAAAAATAGAAGAGGGATTGAGCTTGTGTTTTGGTGAACAATTCATCAAGAAGGCAGTTGCAAAACTCCCCGCCCCAGCAAAATCGCCCTTTTGAGCCATTTTATCGCACCGCTCCAAGGTGTATGGCGCATGTGCCCCCGCGGTGGAGTTCAGGCCTGCATGACGGCTTCGACAAAGCGGCCTCTTTGGGCTGGAAAAATTACCAGCTGGCCTTAATGACGCCGGGAATGAGGGCTTGATTGGCCATTTCACGGAAACAGAGGCGGGACATCTTAAACTTACGGAGATATCCACGGGAGCGACCTGTGAATTGGCACCGGTTGCGTAGTCGTGTGGGGGAAGAGTTTTTAGGGAGTTTATTTAGAGAGAGCTGAGCTGCAAGCCGCTCTTCGTCACTTTTATTGAGATCTTTCACAATTTTTTTGAGCTCTTGTCGGCGATCCCATTTCAATTTAACGAGGCGCTCGCGTCTTTTTTGTTTTGCTACCAAACTCTTTCTTGCCATTATTTCCTTCTCCTATTTCTTCCTGCCTATTTTTTCCTTCCAGGGCCTTTTTGACGTTGTTTTCTGTTAGGGTCTGTTTTGTTGATGACATACACACGGCCGCGACGGCGAACAATCTTATCGCCTTTCGAGGGATCCGCTTTAATTGAAGCTCTGACTTTCATGGGACTTAATCCTTAGAGCCTGTCTACAAACTAAGCTTCTGTCTCTTTTGGTGTTCTTTTGAGCCTACTTTTCGATTGAAACGAAGGGGGCAATATCAACTTACGTATATTGCCCCCTTCGTTCCAATCGAAAATAGGCCAAAATAATCACCGAAAGAGACGAAGCCTTAGTTTGTAGACAGGCTCTTATCTAAATTTGTAGGGGCTATTGTAGTAATGGTAGATATTTCTATGCAAGAAGTTTTCCTTGAGGGATTTAACCGGTTCGAGTAATATGTCCCTTTCGAGAAAAGTTTATGAAAAGAACATACCAACCTAGCAAAAGAAAACGTTCAAAGACATGCGGCTTTCGCAAACGAATGAAAACCGCCAAGGGACGTCAAATCATCAATCGACGAAGACGGTCCGGACGGAAGAGATTGTCAGCGTAAAGCTGCTATTTCCTAAATCTAGAAGGCTCCGCTCCCGCGATGAGTTTCGACGCATCAAGAAATACGGTAAGAAGATTATCGGGCGTGTGGTTATCTTTGATGTTTTGACTGAAAAATTTCCTTACCATCTACTGGGAGTTTCGGTCTCTAAGCGGTTCGGCAATGCCGTCTGGCGCAGCCGTTTTAAACGGCTGATCCGCGAGGCCTTCCGGCTCCAACAATACCGCCTTCCCCCTGGCCTCGTTATCCATGCCTCCCCCCGTCCTAATGGTACAATGCCAACATTTCAAGAAGTTTTAGAAGACTTCGCAATCCTCTATGCTCAATGACCAACAAAAAAAAGCCATCCATACAACTGAAGGCCGGGTCCTGATCCTCGCCGGAGCTGGCAGCGGCAAGACAAGCGTCTTAACCCACCGGATTGCCCATCTCATTAAAAATTTGAATAGATCCCCCTCTTCGATCCTAGGGCTGACTTTCACCAATAAAGCCGCTGCAGAAATGCGCAAACGGGTCGCTGATATGATCGATCCGTCTTTGGCAAAGCAGGTCACCCTGTGCACCTTTCATAGCTTCTGCATGCAGGTCCTGAGAAAAGAGATCCACAAACTCGGCTATACCAGGGATTTTACCATTTATGATGAAAGAGACGTCCGCCGCTTATTAAACCATCTTGTGCGGGAAGAGCTTGGCGTCGAGGGCGACCTCCCCTCTTTAGATCCGACCTACGCGGCTATCTCACTGGCCAAAAACAAAGCCCAGGCGCCAGACGAAATGCCAGACGAAATGAAAGGGCTGCCCAAGCAGCTCTTCGGACGGCTTCAGACCCTCATGCGGGCCTATAATGCGGTCGATTTTGACAACCTTCTTTGTCTGACGCTACAGCTTTTCGAAGAACATTCCGATATCTTGGCAAAATATCAAACCCGCTTTCGGTACATCATGATCGATGAATACCAAGACACAAATCCGATCCAATACAAGCTCGCCAAACTTCTCAGCGCTTCCCATAACAACCTCTGTGTGGTCGGAGACGACGACCAAGCCATTTACGGATGGCGCGGAGCTGAGATTAAAAACATCCTCCAATTTGAATCGGAAACGGTGATCAAGCTCGAGCAAAATTACCGCTCAACTCCGACCATCCTAGCTGCAGCCAACAAAGTGATCCGGCACAATCAAGAGCGACACAGTAAAGAACTCTGGAGCTCGAAAGAAGCCGGCGATCTCATCGAAGTCTTCCATGCACCCAACGATCTGGATGAAGCTGCAGCCGTCGTCTATCGCATGATCGCTTACAATAAGAACTTTAAAATCCCGTGGAGCGAGATGGCCGTTCTCTACCGGTCTAACCAACTAGCCCGCCCGATCGAACTGGCTCTCATGCAAGCGTCCTGGCAATCTCCGGGCGATAAAGAGACCGAATGGCGCCGTGGCATCCCGTATGAGACCTTTGGTGGCACGGAATTTACAGAACGGGCCGAAGTCAAAGACCTCGCTGCGTATCTCCGCGTCATCGTCAATCCACTCGATCAAGAAGCGATCTTAAGAATCATCAATGTCCCCCGCCGCGGGATTTCTGACCAGGCGCTCGATAAAATCACGCAGAAAAACCGCGACCAAAAAGTCCCTCTTTGGAATGTCCTCCACACAGTGAATGAGCTCGACGGCCTTTCCGACCGGGCATTAAAAGGCATCCATCACTTTGTTGAGATTATTGAAAAAGGATGTGAAAAGTTTGCCCATCCCCCTTTTGATGCCGCACTTCGGTGGCTTCTAGAAACCATCAACTACAAGAAAGCGATTGAAGAAGAAGTCAAAAGCGACAAAGCCCGCGCCTATAAGATAGAAAACGTCGAAGCGTTTGTCCAAGCTTCCAAAAATTTTACCGATCTGCAAGAATTCCTCGGTACCATGGCGCTAGACGACCAGCCATTTACCCAGCAGGGTGAAACACGCGACAATAAAGTCAGCCTCATGACGTTCCATAGCGCCAAAGGGCTCGAATTTACCGTCTGCTTCCTCATCGGCCTAGAAGATCAGATCATGCCTCATGAGAAAAGCCTCCTTGAAGGCGGCCTCGAAGAAGAAAGACGCCTCATGTATGTCGCCATGACCCGCGCGAAAAAAAACCTCATCCTGTCAATGTCTCGCCAAAGAAAACGGTACGGCAAAGACGTCAATATGACACCCTCGCGGTTTCTTTTTGAAATCCCTAAAGAACTCATCAAAGTCACCTCATGGAAAGGTTAATCTCGATTCTCTTGCTATACTGCGGTCGGCTTGAAACTTTGAATTTGGACCGCGCCAAAACCCCGGGATTCGACGATCGTA
>DASUCX010000080.1:0-4666 GCA_036275855.1 Rhabdochlamydiaceae bacterium | reverse complement strand
GGCAGGTAAATCTGCCGGTAGGGGAGTCGGTTTTCCTCGCGACCACTGCGGCGCGATGATCACGTCAACGCCTTTTAAAAGTTGAAACCCGTCTTTTAGGTCCGGCCGTGTGATAAAGGTGATTTTTGCGTTAGGAAGATACTCTTGCACCCGTTTGACAATGGCATAAAGACCCAAAGCGATATCTCCCAATCCTCTATTCCACGGGATCAGCACAGACTTGCAACCTTGCTTCGCCGCTTTTTTCAGGCGCTGATCCAACGGATTAGGCGCGATTTTTTTCCAAAGTCTTTTCAACATTTTTCTTCAACGTTTTTACTAAAGCCTCATAAACTTCATCTGTTTCAATCCGTTTCATGCAGCGGAAATCAATCGGGCAAACCCGTTTGTAACATGGTGAACAATCGACATGCTTATGGATGACCGTGCCTGTCTTATAAGGCCCCGTGGCGATTTCATTGGTCGATCCAAAAAGAGCAACCAGCGGCGTTCCGACAGCTGTGGCGATATGCATCGGCCCGCTATCATTTGTTAAAAGCACAGAGCAGAGTTTAATCAGGGGGGCCAATTCTCTGAGTGTTGTCAAACCGGCCAGATTTAGCACGGGAAGGCCTTGGCAGATCTCTTTAACTAACGGCTGAGTGACCGCATCGCCGAAATAGATAATTTGGACATCGTCCAGCTTGAGAAGTTTTTCTGTGACCGCCCGAAATCGCTCCGGAAGCCAACATTTTGCTGAACCGTACGCAGCTCCGGGATTGATTCCAACCAAACGAGTCTTGGGAGATACTCCCAATTTTTTGAGCAAGCCTCTAGCTTCTTCGAGCTCTTTGTCTGTCAAAAAGAGACGCGGTCTTGTCTCCGACACTGGGACTCCCAGTGGTCCCAAAAGCATTTTGTAGGTATTGACGAGATGCTGCTCTTTAACATTTTCAGGAAAGTCGATTTTGTCAGTTAGAAGCAGGCTTCTTAGGTTGCCGCGATATCCCAGCCGTCTTTTGACATTGCCGCGCCAAAACAGCCACGCGGAAGAAAAAGAATGGGTCAGTAAAATTCCCAGATCGTAAGATCCTTTGCGGATCTTTTCGATAATGTTTCTCCGGTCGCTTCTTCTTCCAAAAGCATTGACTTTGGTAAAACAAAAAAGTTCATCGATATCAAGATCTTCTTTGAGTAAATCACAGATAGGAGTGCGGCACATTGCCGTGATATGAGCTTCCGGATAGGCCTTTCTCACATCCGTCAAAATCGGGGTTGCCATCACCACATCCCCAATCCAATTGGGCATCCGAATAACAATCTTCGCGGGCTTATAGTCAATTAATGGGATCATCAAAGATGAGCAGGATAGCAAGCCTCTCAAAATAGGTTCAAGTGAAGGCTTACAAAACCCACCCTAAAGAACAAGATTTATCCTAAAATTATTTTTAACCTCACAAGGAACAATTGCTTAAAAAGCCTAAGCACACTATTCTAGATCATCTTTTGGCCGGATAGCTCAGTCGGTAGAGCAGAGGACTGAAAATCCTTGTGTCGCTGGTTCGATTCCAGTTCCGGCCAATTTTTTTGTCCAAAAAAAGTGGACGGAAAGAAAGCCATAGTATGGCTTTCGTCTGGCAATCGAAGTGAAGGCTGCTTGCAGCCGAACCGGCGGGAACCGGATTCCAGTTCCGGCCAATTTTTTTGTCCAAAAAAAGTGGACGGAAAGAAAGCCACCGGTGTGGCTTATGTCTGTCTCAAATTCGCTTTGATCTTTGCACCTTTCTGTAGCTGCAATAATATAAAACATTTATTATATCGCTTCATTTTCAGGTGAGGCATGAGCTTCTATCGTTTGATTCTCTTTTTCATCATCGGATTGTTATATCCGATTTTTTTAACGGCAGATGGTAATATTTCCGGGACTGTGACTGTCGTGCAGACGGGCGATCCCATCTCCGGGGCAACAATACGCGTCATCAAAGGCAACAACCAAATTGTCGCAACTACAATGACTGCTCCAGATGGTACTTATTCGATCATAGGAATAAAGAATGGTAATTACACAGTTCAAGCCAGCTCTTCTGGTTTGCAAACAGGGAGCATTGGAGCAAAAGTCCAGAACAACCAGACGACAATCGTGAATTTGGCGCTGATTCAAAATCCGGGTAGTATCTCCGGCACGGTTACAGATACTTCGATGCCTGCAATGCCCATCAGCGGCGCACTAGTGGAAGTGTTTCAAAATCAAATCGAAATTGGTTCAGCTCTGACAGATATTGGAGGAAATTATACGGTTTCTGGTCTGCCCCCCGGATATTCAGTGGTGACCGCAAGTAGCACAGGTTTTCAAACTGCTTCGATGGGAGCAACTGTTGTTTCCGAAGAGATTGTCACGGTGAATTTCGCCCTTGTGGTGAATTCAGGCACAGTTTTAGGTACAGTGAAAGACGGTTCAATGACAGGGATTGGCGGCGCTCTAGTGGAGCTCATTATCAGTAATCAAGTGATCTATTCTACTACCACGGACAATGCAGGGAATTATTTGATCGCAGGGGTTGCTCCTGGTTCTTATGTCATCGAAGCGCAGGCGGAAAGTTTCCAAACGGAAATGAGGGGGATCACGGTTAATGCAGGAATGGCGACTACAGCGGATTTTGTTTTAGGTACTTCATTTGGGACTCTTGAAGGGGCTGTTGTTTCAGCGAGTTCGGGGCAACCGATTGCCGGTGCCTTGGTCGAAGTCATTGCAAATGGTACGGTGATCAATTTCGAACTGACGGATGCGGCAGGAAATTATTCATTTGATGGAGTGCCTCCGGGCTCTTACCTTGTTGAAGCGCAGGCAGCTAATTTCCAAACGGCAATGACTGGAGCAATCATACAGCCCGGTATGACAACGACAGTGGACTTTGCTCTGCAGTCATCTTTTGGAATCATTTCTGGGCATGTCGTTTCGGATGATACGGGGCAGCCTATTGCTGGAGCATTTATCGAAGTCGAATTCGATGACCAAGTCGTCTTCTCAGCGATTACTGATGCGTCTGGGAATTATACGATCTCAGGGGTTCCTCCCGGCTCTTATGAAATAAATGCCTACGCCACGAATTTTCAAACAGAAACTCAAGCTGCTTTTGTCCAATCAGGACAAACAACAGTCGTCAATTTTTCTTTATTATCTAATCCTGCGATCATGCAAGGACAAGTCACAGATTCGAATACCCATTTGCCTATTTCTGGTGCTCTCGTTCAACTGAAACTGAATAATATTCCCATAAATCATGCCCTAACCGATTCAAACGGCAATTACAGAATCACAGGCTTGGCAGCAGGTTCTTATGTGGCAGAATGCCATGCTGCTCAATACGAGATTGCCGTTCAAAATGTGCAGTTTGCAGCAGGCGAAGCGAAAACAGTCGATTTTGCTCTTATATCTGGGGGCGGCGATGTTTCGGGAATAATTACTAATAAACTAACCGGGTTGCCTATTTCTGATGCGAAGGTTGAAGTGATTTTAAACAATATAGCCATTGAGTCCACGGTAACAGACCCATCCGGCAATTACGATCTTCCTGATCTGCCTCCCGGGTCTTATGTAATCCAAGCAAGTAAAACAGGTTTTTATACGGCCAATCAATCCTTTTCCTTGAGCGCATCGGAGGTGAAGACGATCAATCTCTCTTTAATTCCTGATTCGCCTCCTAAAAATTTGACTGGACGGGTGATCAACAACCGTTTTTTACTCCAAGCCGATCGGATCCATCACATTCAATGGGAAGCTAGTCAAGATACTACCGTGACCGAATATCAAGTTTTCCGGAATGGGATGCTCTTGGCTGTCATTTCCTCGACCTCGCCTTTGATGTATGATGATCACAACCGCAGTCAATCCGTGACGGATGTCTACACGGTGAACGATCAAAATTCGAATGGGGATATGAGTTCCTTTGCGACGATTACCTTAAGGTGAGCATGTTCTTAAGACTGCTGATGTGTCTACTTCCCATGTGTCTGTTTGGTGTAGAAGGAGCTCTTGAGGTAAGGGGAGGCTATTTTCGTTTTGCCAATTCAACGGCCAGAGAAATTTATGGAGGAGGTGCTCCCGATGTAGAGTTGGAGGGGATCTTCTTTGTCAATCGGTATTTAAATCCATGGATCAATGCGAACTATATATGGAAGGGAGGAAAAACCGAAGCATTGTCCAGCAGGACCGATTTGAAGATGGGAGTGTTCAGTTTCGGCACGAAATTCTTTTTTCCCTATAAAGCAGCAAAACGGTTCTATTTAGGCGTTGGTCCCTGTGCGGGTTATTTGCAAATCCACGACCATTCCTCTTTCGTGCCAAGAAAAACGGTTCGCTGGGGTGGTGGCGTCGTGGGCAAATCTGGACTTTTTTTCGGCAACAGAAAATTGTTTCTCGATTTGTTTTTTGATTATTACTACTTGCCTATTCGAACGCGTTCTTCTGTTTCTGAAAATTCGATTGACTTAGGCGGATTCCGTATCGGTGCAGGCCTGGGGTCTTTTTTTTAGAATGCACGCGGTGTTGTTCAACATGAGACGTCAAAAATTGCCGCAATATATACTGTGGGGCGGTGAATTTTTTCATTTTGACCTGCGTCAAAGCCCCGGGGTTTGTCTATCAAAAAGAGGGCAGTATTATTAATACGGCCTCCTTTTTGATAGA
>DASUCX010000079.1:0-12647 GCA_036275855.1 Rhabdochlamydiaceae bacterium | reverse complement strand
ACGTGTGGTCTCTTGGAACGAAGCGGCAGAGACGAACGAATCGGTCGTCAAGGAGGCTTTGGTAATCCCAAGGAGCACCGGTGTCGCTTGCGCAGGCTTACCGCCTTCGTCGATCACCTTGCGGTTCTGATTATGGAAGTGCTTCCGATCGATATCTTCGCCGTACAGGAAGATCGTGTCGCCCGTGTCGGTGATGCGAACTTTCTGGAGCATTTGGCGGACGATGATCTCAATGTGCTTGTCGTTGATGTCGACCCCTTGGAGGCGATAGACTTCTTGGACTTGGTTCACGAGATACCGTTGGAGCTCTCGGACGCCGCAGACTTCGAGAATCTCTTGCGGAACCACGAGGCCGTCAGTGAGCTGCTGGCCTTTGAGCACGAGGTCGCCTTTTTGAACGATCAAGTGTTTTGTCAGAGGGATGAGGTGTTCCTCTTCCATACCAGACTCTTCGTCGCGGACAACAACAATGCGCTTGTTCTTCTGAACACCGCGGAAGTCGACGATTCCGTCGATTTTCGCAATTTCGGCGGCATCTTTTGGACGACGAGCTTCGAAGAGCTCAGCCACGCGAGGAAGACCACCGGTGATGTCCTTTGTCTTGATCGCGCCGCGGGGAAGACGAGCGAGGAGCGTTCCGGCTGTAACGAATTGTTTTTCTTGGACAGAAATGAAGGCTCCAGAGGGCACGGCATATGCACCGATGAGTTCTTCAAAGTCTTTATCAGAGTAGATCATGATCTGCGGATGGAGTTCTCCACGGTGCTGCTTCACGATTAGCTCAGTCTGGCCTGTTTGTTTATTGATTTCGCGCTGAGTCGAAATCCCTTCGACGAGGTCTTCGTATTTGACATAGCCGGGACGTTCGCAAATGATCGGGATATTGTGTTGTTCCCAGACTGCGATCTTGGTCCGTTTTTTCACTTTTGCGCCGTCGGCGAGGAGGATATGCGTTCCCAGCTCGATGTTGAATGTTTGGAGCGGCTCGATCGATTTTGTTGCGAGGAGCTTTTTGCACTCGTCTAACGGTCTTCCCTCATCGCGGAGAATGTGGAGAAGTCCGTTTTTGTTCAGCGCAATCCAAGCGCCTTCTTCGTTTTGGACGGTGCGGATGTTCTCATAGACGAGAATTCCTTCAACGTCGGAAACGAGCTCAGGACTCAGCGCAGCAGACGCGATACCACCGAGGTGGAACGTTCTCATCGTGAGCTGTGTTCCGGGTTCACCAATTGACTGGGCTGCGATAATTCCGACGGCTTCTCCAAGGCCCACTAAGGTGCCGTTAGCAAGATTAAGGCCATAGCATTTGACGCAAATGCCGCGTCTCGATTCGCAGGTCAGCGGAGAACGGATCTTGACGGTGTCGATACCGGCATCGTCGATCGCTTCAGCTTGTTTGATCGAAATGAAGTCGCCTGCTTTCGCAAGAAGTTTTGTCTGGTCGCCCGGCTGATAGATCTCATCACAGGTCGCGCGTCCAAAGATCCGATCGCACAGCGGAAGGAGTTCTTCCTGGCCTTGCTTGATCGCACTGACTTCGATTCCATTGAGGGTGCCGCAGTCAGCTTCAGAGACGATCACGTCTTGAGAGACGTCGACGAGACGGCGTGTCAAATAACCGGAGTCGGCCGTTTTAAGAGCTGTATCGGCAAGACCTTTGCGGGCACCGTGGGACGAGATAAAATATTCCAGAACCGAGAGTCCCTCACGGAAGTTAGCGGTAATGGGCGATTCAATAATCTCGCCGGACGGTTTTGCCATCAGACCGCGGAGAGCTCCAAGCTGTTTCACCTGAGACTTGTTGCCGCGGGCTCCCGAATCCATCATCAAATAGAGCGGGTTAAGCACGTGGTCTTGCGGATGGCTAATCAGTTTAAAGAGCTCTTCGGAAAGAGAGTCGGTGACTTCCGTCCAGATGCTAATAATTTTTGACTTCCTTTCACCGTCGGTGATAACGCCGTCTTCATACTGTTTGCGGACGACTTCGATCCTAGTATAGGCTTTTTCGAGCACTTTGAGTTTGTCATCGGGGATGCGGACGTCTTTGACACCCATGGAGAGGGCAGCTTTCGTCGCTTCGGAGAATCCGAGATTTTTCAAACTGTCCAAGAACTTCACGGTGGCTTCTAGGCCAACCCGTTTGTAAGTTTCCAAGATCAGCTCCGAGAGTTTTTTCTTACGGAGAGAATAGTTTTGGAATCCGAGCTCTTTCGGAACAATCGTATTGAAGACGACGCGGCCCGGTGTTGTTTCAATGATACCAGTGTCGAGTCTGAGCTTGATCTTCTCATGGATATGAATTCCTCGTCCGAGGACGTCGCGGCGTCCTTCGGGTTTCTCTTTCGAATGGGGATGTTCAAACCAGTTGAAGCTCGCTCCGGCATGAAGGGCCATCAAAACCTCTTCTTTGCTGCCGAAAACTTTCATCTTCTTGCCATGATCTTCCGGATTATATAGAGGATCGTGCATGACGTAGTAGAGTCCCAAGATCATATCTTGTGATGGAACAGTCACCGGTTTACCAGAAGAAGGCAGGAAGATATTGTCCGGGGCCATCATCAAGGTCTTCGCTTCGATTTGGGCTTCAACAGAGAGCGGAACGTGGACGGCCATTTGGTCACCGTCGAAGTCGGCGTTGAAGGCAGTACAAACGAGCGGATGGATCCGGATCGCCTTACCCTCAATGAGGGTGGGTTCAAACGCTTGGATCCCGAGTCTGTGCAGCGTCGGAGCGCGGTTTAGAAGGACGGGGTGGCCTTTAATGATCTCATCGAGAACGTCCCAGACTTCGGGCGCTTGCCGCTGAATCATTTTCTTCGCAGAGCGGATGGTATAGACATAGCCGAGGTCTTTGAGTCGTTTCACAATGAAAGGCTCGAAAAGTTCAAGGGCCATTTGTTTGGGGAGACCACACTGGTTGAACCGGAGTTCAGGACCGACGACAATCACGGAACGGCCGGAATAATCGACCCGTTTACCGAGAAGGTTTTGACGGAAGCGGCCTTGTTTTCCTTTGAGCATCTCTGAAAGGGATTTGAGCGGACGGTTGCCGGCACCCATGACAGGATGGCCGTGACGGCCGTTGTCAAAGAGAGCATCGACAGCCTCTTGCAGCATCCGTTTTTCGTTCCGGATGATGACGTCAGGTGTCTTGAGTTTTAAAATCGCTTTCAAACGGTTATTCCGGTTGATGACGCGGCGATAGAGATCGTTCAGATCGGAGGTCGCAAAACGACCGCCATCAAGGGGGACGAGAGGTCGCAATTCGGGAGGAATAACCGGAACACACGACATGACCATCCAGTCGGCTTTGTTCGGAGATGAGACAAAACCCTCGATGATTTTCAGACGTTTAGCGAGTTTCATCCGGGCTTGCTGCGACTTGGTTTTACGTAGTTTATCTTTGAGATCGATGACAAGCGCTGAGAGGTCTTCTTTTTCAAGAAGCTCGCGGATCGCGTCGCCGCCCATACGGGCAACAAAGCTGTCTGGACCCCATTTCTCCTGGGCTTCGCGCAGCTCATTGTCGTTTAAGAGCTGTTTTCTTTCGAGGGTGGTACGGCCGGTGTCGATCACGATGAAATCTTCGTAGTAGATCACTCTTTCGAGGTCGTTCGTCGACATGCCGAGGATGTTGCCAATACGTGATGGCATCGTCTTGAAGAACCAGATGTGGACAACGGGAACAGCCAGATCGATGTGAGCCATTCTTTCACGGCGGACTTTAGAGAGCGTGACTTCGACTCCGCAACGGTCGCAGACAATCCCTTTGTGTTTGATCTTTTTGTATTTTCCGCACGCGCATTCCCAGTCGCGAGTAGGTCCGAAAATCTTTTCACAGAAAAGACCGCCTTTTTCGGGTTTAAAGGTACGATAGTTAATCGTCTCGGGTTTTTTGATCTCCCCGCGAGACCATTCGTTGCGGATGACATCTTCCGAGGCAATTTTGATCGTCAGTTTATCAAATTGCGATTCTTGAAAACCTTCCATTCCTTTTCTCCCTTTATTCTTGAATTGCGCATTCTGGGCGCACATCTAAGCAAAGACCTTGCATTTCTTTAACAAGCACGTTGAACGATTCGGGTGTGCCTGCTGTCAGAACGTTATCCCCTTTCACAATTGATTCGTAAATACGGGTACGTCCTGTGACATCGTCAGATTTAACAGTGAGCATCTCTTGGAGGAGGTGGGCCGCTCCATAAGCTTCGAGCGCCCAGACTTCCATCTCCCCGAACCGTTGTCCTCCCATTTGTGCCTTACCGCCGAGAGGCTGCTGGGTCACAAGCGAGTAGGGTCCGATCGCACGGGCGTGGATCTTATCTGCCACCAAGTGGCTGAGTTTTAGCATGTAGATGTAGCCGACGACGACGCGGTTGTCGAAACGCTCGCCTGTACGTCCGTCGTAAAGCCAGCTTTTTCCATCTTCTGGAAGACCGACATTCTTCATCATCTCCCAAATACGAGACTCAGGGAACCCTTCAAACACCGGTGTTTTGACATAAATGCCAGCTTTTCGAGCGGCATAGCCAAGGTGCGTTTCGAGGAGCTGCCCCATGTTCATACGGGAAGGCACGCCAAGCGGGTTTAAAATGATCTCAATGGCTGTTCCATCGTTCAGGTAAGGCATATCGCCTTCAGGAACGATTTTCGAAACAACCCCTTTGTTACCGTGGCGTCCTGCCATCTTGTCACCGACTTGCAGCTTGCGCTTGGTGGCGACATAGACTTTGACTTGACGGATCACGCCGGGATCGAGTTCGGTATCCCCTTTCTTCATGTGCTCGATTTCAGTTTTATACTGGGTCTGCAACGTTTCCATTGCGAGATCGTAGTCGCGGAGGATGCCTTTGAGCGTTGCATAAACTTCGTGGTCGGAGAGCATCAGGTCTTCTGCTTTTTCCGACTCGAGGGTTTCTAACATATCTTGCGTGATGGTATCGCCCTCTTTAACGAGAATATCACCGGACTTACGGTGCATGATAGGTCCGGGCGCTTTTTCTCCAAGCAGAAGAGCTCCGAGTTTTTCATGCAGCTCCATCACGAGCTCGCCTTCTTTATTTTTGTACTCTTGGTGGATATCTTTAATGCGGCTGGCTTCTTCCACGAGCTCGTCGTCTGTCTTCGAGAGACGATCGCGGCGGCTGAAGACTTTAACGTCCATGACAACGCCTTCTGTACCAGGCGGCGCTGTTAAAGAGGCGTCTTTAACGTCGGCAGCTTTTTCACCAAAGATCGCTCTCAAAAGCCTTTCTTCAGGAGCGAGCTCAGTTTCCGATTTCGGAGTGATTTTACCGACTAAGATATCTCCTGGCTTGACTTCAGCGCCGATCCGGATGATGCCGTCTTCGCCAAGATTTGCTAAGGCTTCTTCAGAGACGTTCGGGATATCCCGTGTGATCTCTTCCTTGCCGAGCTTGGTATCGCGTGCTGTGAGTTCAAATTCTTCGAGATAGATCGACGTATAGGTATCTTCACGGAGCAGTTTCTCTGAGATAATGATCGCGTCTTCGTAGTTGTATCCACACCAGGGCATGAATGCCACGAGAACGTTTTTACCAAGGGCGACTTCTCCTTTGTCAGTCGATGAGCCGTCGGCAATGATATCCCCTGCTTTCACTTTATCCCCAACCGTGCACATCGGCGTTTGGTTAAGACAGGTTCCTGCGTTCGAGCGCATGAACTTTTTGAGCGTATAGGTTCTCTTATTCAGCGGATTGGACTTGGCAGCAACGACAATCTTAAATCCATCGACCTGTTCAACGGTACCGTCTTCTTCTGCGGTGACAACAGCGCCGGAGTCTTTGGCTGTCCGTCTCTCAAGACCTGTTCCGACAACCGGAGCTTCGGTTCTGAGGAGTGGAACGCCTTGCCGTTGCATGTTTGATCCCATCAGAGCGCGGTTCGCGTCATCGTGTTCCAAGAACGGAATCAATCCAGTGACAATCGAGACCAACTGTTTGGACGATACGTCCATATGGGTGATCTTGCTGGTTTCGATTTTATCTGACTCGCCTTTGTGGCGGGCCCAGCAAGTGGGTTCAACAAACATGTTGAACTCATCGAGAGGTGCAGACGCCTGCGCAATCGTACAGATTTCTTCCTGGTCGGCTGTCATGTACTCAATCTCATCTGTGACAACTCCGTCTCTAACGATCCGGTAAGGTGTCTCAATGAACCCGAGCTCGTTAATCTTGGCGAACGTCGCGAGCGACGTAATCAAACCTATATTCGGGCCTTCAGGCGTTTCGATCGGGCAGATACGGCCATAGTGGCTCGGATGGACGTCGCGGACTTCAAATCCTGCACGCTCGCGGTTAAGACCGCCAGGCCCGAGGGAAGAAAGTCGGCGCTTATGCGTGAGCTCTGCCACAGGATTGGTTTGATCCATGAATTGCGACAGCTGGGAACGGCCGAAGAAGTCTTTCAAGACTCCGGCAAGTCCTTTTGCAGAGATCACCTTTCCTGGGGTGAGTGTGTCAGCAGAGAAGTCAAACAGGTTGATTCTTTCTTTGATGATCTTCTCCATGCGAGCCAGGCCAATACGGCATTGATTTTGCACGAGTTCGCCGACAGATCTGACACGGCGGTTGCCGAGGTGATCGATATCATCGATCGCCACGTCGCTTTCACCGCGTTTGAGTCTAATCAAATATTTTAAAGCACCAATCACGTCTTCTTTGCGGAGCGTCACGTTATCGAGCGCTTCGTCGGCAATCGAAAATGCCAGTTTGCGATTGAGCTTATAGCGTCCGACTCTTCCAAGGTTATACCGTTTCGGATCGAAAAAGAGGCGCATCATCGTTGAGCGAGCGTTCGAGAGTGTTGCCGGCTCGCCCGGACGGATTTTGCGGTAGAAGTCTTTTAAGGCCGACTCGTAAGAATCGGTCGGGTCTTTGGCAAGCATTTTGATGATCGGTGACGTCTCGTCGGCATCTTCCGCAATTTTGATCGCAGAAACGCCTGCATCGACCATCCGCTTGAGCATGGCAGTGGTCAGTTTTTCAGCGGCTTTTCCAAAGATGGTGCCGTTATCCGCATCAACGACGTCTTCGGCTAAGATTTTACCGACTAATTTAGTAAAGTCTTTTTCAGACTTGATTTTGACGCGTTGAGTTGAGAAAAACTCTTCCAAGATATCGGCATCGGTTGAATATCCAAGGGTACGGATAAACGAGGTCGCCAGGATCTTGCGGCGCCGTTTTTTTCTGTCGACATAGACGTAAATCATGTCGCTGGTATCGAAGCTGGCTTCCAGCCAGCTTCCTCTATATGGAATAATGCGGAAAGAATACAGAACGATCCCTTTAGGATGCCGCTCTTGTTCAAAAGAAATCCCCGGCGAGCGATGGAGCTGAGAAACGATCACACGCTCGGCGCCGTTCACCACGAAGGTTCCTTTTTCAGTCATCACAGGGATCGTCCCCATGTAGACTTCTTCTTCCTTAATCCCTGTTTCGTCCGTCAGGCGGAATTTCACTTTGAGGGTGACGTTAAAGGTAATTCCACGGCGGATGCACTCTTCAGGGGTATATTTTGGAACTCCTAAGCTGTAGGAGAGGTATTCCAGGATGACTTTGTCGTCGTATGACTTAATAGGAAAAATCTCACTGAAGACCTCTTGCAGTCCCACGTTTTGCCGCTCGTGGGGCAAAATATCCGCTTGCAAAAATTCACGGTAGGACTTCAACTGAATTTCAATGAGGTTTGGAAGATCAATGATCTCTTCCTTCTCTCGAAAACTGATCCGTTCCGGTGCTTGCTTGAGCATCGCCATTAGCTCCTTGTAATCGTTAAGTAAAAACATTATTCATAATGCGTCTACTTAAGGCTTACAATGCAAAGAGCAGAAGCCCCCATTATTAGGCTGGGCTTCTGCTTGACCTTGTTGAATCGGTGGTAACCTTAGAGACCTTTAACAGTTGCTTGTCCGCCGGCGGCTGTGATCTTCTTAGAGATCTCGTCCGCTTCGGTCTTACTGCAAGAAGGCTTCAAGACTTTAGGAGCTCCGTCCACAATGTCTTTAGCTTCCTTCAATCCAAGCCCTGTGATTTCTCGAACGGCTTTAATCACGCCGATCTTCTTGTCGTCTGCAGTTTTTTCCAAGGTGATTTGAAACTCTGTTGCTTCAGCAGCAGCAGGAGCTGCAGCGGCTGGCGCAGCAGCCATCATCATAGGAGCTGCAGCGGCGGCTTTAACACCCCACTTATCTTCCAACAATGTTTTTAATTTTGACATGTCGAGAACGCTAAGAGCGCTCAAGTCTTCAACGATTTGTTCTAATGTTTTGCTCACGGTTTTACCTCTTTATGTTTTGCTTTTGTTATCTAAACAGAATCCGACGCTGGTCAGCAGCGCATCGATGACGGCAAGCAGCTCTGAAGGAACAGCTTCGAAAAGTCCCAGAATCTGTGCTTGCATTTCTTGCTTGGACGGCAGTTTTGAAATGGCTTCCATCTCTTTCGCAGAATAGAGTTTGCCTTCAAAGCGGCCACCGATGACGTCTAAAACCTCTTCATTTTCTGATTTGAATTTGAAGACTGTTTTGGCAGTTTGGAATAGGTCATTATCAGCGAAAATAACGCCGATATGACCATCCAATAGCGTACGGTCAATTGTACATCCAGCTGCCTCAGCAGCTTTTAAAAGAATCGTTTTACGGATAACTTCGAAGTCGCCACCCGTTTGGTGCAGGGCTGTGCGAAATTGCGAAGCCAGGTTTGGATCCATCTTGCTATAACGGGCTAGGACAAACCCTTTAGAATGATTGATCTTTCCTTTAATATCGTCGAGTAGAAGTTGTTTTTCCGGTCTCATATTATTTATGCCTCCACCGTCATTCCACTCATGTCGACTTTCAGACCAGGGCCCATGGTCGACGAAACGGCCAGAGAAACCATGAAATGGCCTTTCGTGCCGGCAGGCTTTGCCTTACTCACAGCGCTTACGTAAGTTCTGATATTTTCTGCCAATTTTGCTGGAGAAAAAGAGAGCTTTCCAACGGCGTTGCTGACGACCCCGTGCTTGTCATTCTTGAATTCAATTCGTCCGGCTTTAATTTCACGGACAGCAGTCGCGATATCGTTGGTGACAGTTCCAGCTTTAGGAGTAGGCATCAGGCCTCTTGGTCCTAAAACTTTCCCGAGCTTACCGACATCACGCATCATTTCAGGCGTCGAGATGACGGCATCAAAATCTGTCCAGCCCCCTTTGACTTTTTCAAAGAGTTCTTCCGTTCCAGCAAAGTCAGCGCCGGCCTCGAGGGCCTCTTTCACTTTGTCGCCTTTGGCGAAAACGACAATCACTGACTTTTTGCCTGTCCCGTTCGGTAACGAGACAACGCCGCGCACTTGCTGGTCTGATTTCTGGAGATCGATGCCAGTCTTCAGCGCCACGTCCACCGACTGGTCAAATTTGACCGGCGGACATTTTTGCAAAATAGTGATAGCTTCTTCGAGTTTATACACTTTTTGTGTATCAACAAGCTTAGCTATCTCCCGAGAGCGTTTACTTTTCATATTTATCCTTCTATAATGTCTACACCCATAGAGCGTGCAGTTCCTTCCACAAGACGCATCGCAGCCTCATCCGATCGCACGCGCATGTCGGCTTTCTTTTGAGTTGCGAGTTTCTTGACTTGAGATTTTTTTAATTTTCCGACTTTATCGCGGTTAGGCACTTTAGATCCCGACTCAAGTCCCAGCTCTTTCAAGATCATGCGGGAGACTGGAGGATTCTTCGTGATGAACGTGAACGATTTGTCAGAAAACACAGAGATCACAACAGGGAGAATATCGCCTGCTTTGTCTTGTGTCTTTGCGTTGAACTCTTTGCAGAAAGCCATGATGTTCACCTGAGCAGCACCGAGGGCAGGGCCAATCGGAGGTGCAGGGTTAGCTTTTCCCGCAGGAATTTGCAACTTAATTTGTTTGACGAGTTTCTTTGCCATACCTAAACCTTATGTTTCTACTTCTTCTTTCTATTTCCCGGGGCCTTCTGGGGCCTTATGTTTCTACTTCTTGCGGGACGAGTTCAACTTGCCAGAACTCCAGGTCGTCGACGCGGGTCTCGCGGCCGAAAATGGAGACTAATACGCTCAGGCGACCTTTCTCATGGAAGACTTCTTGAACAGTTCCGATAAAGTTAACAAACACGCCATCGTTGATTTTGACTTTGTCGCCGCTTTGGATGTTGTGTTTGTGAACAACGCCTTGTTTCTTCGCTTCAATGTCGGATAGGATCGTATCGATTTCATGCTGCGGCAAAGGAAGCGGCTTTTCGCCGCCAAGAAAATCGATCACGCCGTTGGTATTTTTAACATACATCCAAGCGTCATCAGTCAGCTCCATCTTCACTAAGATGTAACCCGGCCACATTCTCTTTTCGCTCACACGCTGCTGGCCCCGTTTCACTTCCGCGACGTTTTCCGTGGGCACTAAAATTTCAGAAACGAGCTCGGCCATCCCTTTGGACTCCCGATTCTCTTCGAGAGCTTTCTTCACTCTCTTTTCCTGACTTGAAATACACTGTACTACGTACCACTTATGCATGTTTTACCCAAAAATAAGGTGAATGAGGGCACTAAATCCATTTAAAAAGCCTTTGATCACGAGATCGACGGCATAAATTCCTAAACCTAGAGCAAACGTAGAGCCGACGGCGACCTTCGTAAAAAGGACCAGCTCGTCTTTCGTCGTCCAAGTCACTTTCTTGAGCTCGGTTTTAAGCTCGCTGATGTAACTTGTCTTCACGGGCCTTCTCTCACCCTGGCTCTCACCCTGGCTCTCTCCTTGAGACGATAGCTGCTCCACTTGCACTCCCATCACACCTTTCTTTGACCTATGTCTTCGACTTATGGTCTTTTCTTAGAAGCTGCTTTAAAACCCAGTTTCTGTCGAGTTTTTGGATTATTTTGAGCCTCTCTTTGACTCCTGTGAAAGGGTCCATATCAACTTATGTATATGGACCCTTTCACAGGAGTCGAAGAGAGCCCAAAATAATCCAAAAACTCGACGAAACCTGGGCTTTAAAACAGCTTCTTATATCGAGTGCGGAGGGACTCGAACCCCCGACCAGCGACTTTGGAGATCGCTGCTCTACCAACTGAGCTACACACCCCTCCGAACCGAAAGGGCCCCAAAAGGAATCTGGGGCCCTTTCTGAAGCTTTCTTAGTCGAGAATCTTACTAACGGTTCCCGCACCAATTGTACGACCCCCTTCACGGATCGCAAAGCGCATTCCTTCTTCCATCGCAATCGGCACGATGAGCTCAGCAGTGATTTCAACGTTATCACCTGGCATTACCATCTCTGTTCCTTCAGGAAGTGTCACTTCACCGGTGACGTCTGTTGTACGGAAGTAAAACTGTGGACGGTATTTACTGAAGAACGGCTTATGACGACCTCCTTCTTCTTTTGTCAGAACGTAAACAGCGCCTTTGAATTTCTTGTGCGGCTTGCAAGTTCCAGGAGCAGCGAGAACCATTCCACGCTCGATATCGTTTTTCTCAAGACCGCGGAGGAGGATACCGACGTTTTCGCCAGCGCGTCCTTCATCGAGGATCTTGTTGAACATCTCAATTCCTGTCACGACAGTTTCGCGTGTTTCACGAAGACCGACGAGTTGGAGTTTATCGTTAACTTTGACAATACCGCGCTCAACGCGCCCGGTTGCCACAGTTCCACGGCCAGAGATGGAGAAGACGTCTTCAATCGGCATGAGGAATGGCTTATCTGTCTCACGCTGCGGAGTTGGGATATGCTCATCGACTGCATCCATGAGTTTCAGAATCGATTTTGTGTACTCGGCGTCGCTTTCGAGAGCCTTTAACGCTGAACCGCGGATAATGGGAACGTTTTTGTAGCCTTTGGATTCGAGAAGCTCAATGAGCTCCATCTCAACGAGGTCAACGAGTTCTTCGTCGCCTTTGCCGATCATGTCCATCTTGTTGAGGAATACGACAATTGCAGGAACGCCGACTTGGCGGGCAAGCAAGATGTGTTCTTTAGTTTGAGGCATCGCACCATCGGTTGCAGCCACAACGAGAATCGCTCCGTCCATTTGCGCCGCGCCAGTGATCATGTTTTTGACGTAGTCAGCGTGACCAGGACAGTCTACGTGAGCGTAGTGACGTTTATCTGTTTCGTATTCAACGTGTGTTGCGTTAATCGTAATCCCGCGCGCCTTTTCTTCTGGGGTATTGTCGATCGAGGCGTAGTCTCGGAATTTCGCTTTCCCTTTTTCCGCTAATACTTTTGTGATAGCAGCAGTCAGCGATGTTTTACCATGGTCGACGTGACCGATGGTGCCGATATTAACGTGCGGCTTCGTTCTTTGAAATGTTTCCTTGGCCATTATTTCCTCCGTTAAAATTCATCATGCCCAGAATAGGAATCGAACCTACGACCTTTTACTTACCATGCAAGTGCTCTACCACTGAGCTATCTGGGCTCCTATTGCAGCCTTATGCAGAAGGTCCTCCTAGGACTTTCTATTTTACAGGGAAGGTCCAACCCTTTTCCCGCAAGTAAAGGCACCAAGCTTACTTCGCAAAGTAAATAAATTCAAGAGTTATACTGTGGGGCGGTGAATTTTTTCATTTTGATCTGCGTGAAAGCCCCGGGGCTTTCACGCAGATCAAAATGAAAAA
>DASUCX010000078.1:0-5227 GCA_036275855.1 Rhabdochlamydiaceae bacterium | reverse complement strand
TCTAGTATGGCGCGTTTTCGTGTGTACCGACATAAAATATCTCAATAATTTTAATTGTTTTATCAATCACCTGCCAGCAAACCACATAGGTTGGTCGTCCGCTTTTAATGTGGCAGTGATACGCATTAGAAGGAACGTTTTTACTCTTTTTCAGAGGACTGTAATGTGACCAATCTGGCTGCACTGGGCCATATCGCTCCAAATCCCAAGCTAAACTGGCAAGCTGGGATGTTATTGTTCCGGGAAGCTTTTTTTCTGCTTTTTAGCAGATGTAGAGTATTCCACCCTCCACTTCCCCCTTTCAGGCACGCTCATATCATCCCGCTTTGAATTTTAAGATATCCCAACCAATGGTATATTTGCAAAACAATATTAGTCATTCAACGGGAGATGGATATCGGCTTATGTATAGTTAAAACTTTACGCGCGCGCAGGATATCTCTGGAGTTATATCTTTGCATCACGTACAATCGATAAACTTTTATGTATACCCCAGATAAAATCCGCAACATTGCAATCATTGCCCACATTGACCATGGGAAAACGACGCTCTTAGACCAACTTTTGCGTCAATCAAACGTCTTCCGCGACAATGAAAAAGTCCCAGAAAGAGTCATGGACAGCTATGACCAAGAAAAAGAACGCGGTATCACGATTTTTGCAAAGCATACCAGCGTCTTTTATCAAGATTTCAAAATCAATATTATCGACACTCCGGGCCATGCCGACTTTTCCGGAGAAGTGGAACGGGTCCTTGGCCTCGTCAATTCTGTTCTCTTGATTGTCGACGCGCAAGAAGGCCCCATGCCACAAACGCGCTTTGTGCTTTCTCAAGCCCTTAAAATGGGCCTTCGGCCGATTGTCGTCCTGAATAAGGTCGACAGGCCTCATGCCAACCCCGACCGCGCTCTGAATTTAACCTTCGACCTCTTTGTTGAACTCGGCGCCACAGATGCTCAGCTTGACTTCCCCGTGATCTACGCATCAGGCCTTCAAGGCATTTCTGCTAAAAACCTTGGAGATCCAATGGTCGATCTCAAACCGATGTTCGAGATGATCATCGAAAAAGTCCCTGCGCCTCCCGGCAATTTAGAACTCCCCTTCTTAATGCAAGCGATCACCCTTTCTTATGACGACTACGTCGGAAGACTTGCCTGCGGAAGAATTTTAGAAGGGACGATTAAAAAAGGACAAACGATCACACGCGTCAATAAAGACGGCCATCCGACCCAGCATAAAGTCGTCCGTATCGAAGGGTATCTCGGTCTGAAAAAAATCGAGATGGAAGAGGCAGGCGTCGGAGATATCATTAATATCGCAGGGATTCCTGATGTGACGATTGGCGATACCCTCTGTGATCCAAATCACATTGTCCATCTTGAACCGATCTTCCTTGCAGAACCGACTCTTGCCATCGAAGTCATGGTGAATAACGGCCCCTTTGTTGGAAAAGAAGGCAAGCATGTCACGATGAATAAAATTCGCGATAGGCTTCTCCAAGAAAAACGGGCAAATATTTCACTCCGCATCGACCAAAAACAAGACGATTCGATGGAAGTCTGCGGACGAGGCGAGCTTCACCTGGCTGTGCTTTTAGAAGCGATGCGGCGCGAAGGTTACGAATTCCTCATTTCAAAACCTAAGGTAATCTTAAAAAATATCGACGGCGTTGAATCCGAGCCGATGGAAAATGTCCATATTGAAGTCCCACAAGAATATTCTGGGTCTGTCATCGAAGAGCTCTCCCGCAGACGCGGCGAGCTTCGCCTTCTAGAGACCAATGAACATAACATCACCACGCTTCAATTCTTACTTCCAACACGCGGCCTGATGGGCTACCGCGGCGAGTTTATGACCGTCACGCGCGGCCTCGGTATTTTAACCTCAATTTTTGATAGCTATGCTCCGTGGAAAGGAACCATTACCGGCCGCCTTAAAGGCGTCATGGTCTCGGGAAATCAAGGACGAACGACCGCCTATGCTAACTTTAGCTTGCAAGAGCGAGGATCTCTTTTTGTCTCCCCTGGCGATGAAGTCTATGAAGGAATGATCGTCGGCGAGCAAAACCGCGACAACGACTTGGTGGTCAATGTCACCCGCGAAAAGCATCTGACCAACATCCGGGCTGCTGGAAGCGATGAAAATATTATCTTGACCCCTCCGCGCGTCTTCACCCTAGAGACCGCCATCGACTACATCAATGAAGATGAAGTCGTTGAAGTCACCCCAAAGTCGATCCGCCTCCGCAAACGTTTCATGAAAGAGCACGAACGAAAGCGGGCAGCAAAATGAATAGACCGCTGTTTACACAGCGGCCTATCGACGATTATCTAAGGAGAAATATGACTGGCAAGATGTCGTGTGTAAAAGGTAACCCAATAATAGGTTCGTATAGCGACCTCGAGAGAGTGATAGGCGTATTGCTAGAGACTGCAACTAAAACAAAAAAGATATCTCAACAACTATTCACGATCGATGGAACTAAGGTTGCGATCGTCTTTAATCCGACTGCACGGCCTTCAATGATAGTTGCAGAAATAACTGTCAGTGAGAGGGTCGCCTTAGTATCCGAAAAAAAGCTGTCTCAGCCAATGATGGCCAAAATTAGAGTGATAATTCCTACCAAGTACGCCATAGAACCGCTAGTAATGTCTAAGGTTAATGGTGTGCCAATTTTTCAATATTTAGAATTGGAATAAGCAATTCTTTAAGAGAACTTATTTATATATACACAAATGAATTCAAAAGTTGGTTTTTTGGCCGTTCCGTTAAACTTTTGGAGGTATAGGAGGAGGAGGATTTTGATCGGGCGGGGAGTAAATTTGAAAAAGTCCATCCCCAACCAGCATTTCCTCCATGCATTCGCTCAAATTCTTCTCACAAGTTATTCGCTTGTCGATACCTTTTAATTTATAAGCGTAGTTCATGAAAGCATTCTTATCAGCACTCCAATGATTTGTGGAAACCGTTGCAGGTGTATTCCACTGATAAATAGTGAAGAATAAAATTCTTCCTGAAGAAGGCTCCGAGTCGAGAGAGGATATTCCTGTTTCAAAGACGTTCTGTTCGGAGTGAAATTTTACAGGCCACATGTGGTGTTTGTATAGATCGGGGTGAAGATCAGAAGGTATCATAGGCCCTAATTCTTTGAATTTGATCAGAGCATGGCATTTGATACGCATGATAAGCCCAAATTCACGGTCAGTTGGCTGTTTAAACCTCATCAAGGATGTTGGCTCCCCCGTCATTGGATTGACCATATGCTTTAACCCAATACACTCCCTGTAATAAATACCGTGATAACCAATAGTCGGTAAAACAGGAAGGCGCCAGATCGATATTGAATGCTTAAGGAGTGTGTTAATGAGATCAAGAGGGTATCCTTCGTTAACACAAGCCTTCGTTTCTTTCGTATAGATTGAAATAACATCTTGGACCAAAGGCCTTGCTCTCCAATCCTTGCAAACACAAGTTATGTTCCAAAAAAGAGAGCCATAATCTAAAAAACCGAATATTTTGTCGACAATTTCGATAGGCACAATTGTTGAGGAATTAGATACGCAACTTGTAGACATGAGACATATATTTATCTTCTTGTTATTAAAAATCAAATCGAAAGAATTTATTTATAATTTAAATTTATTTTTATTATTTCTCCGACTCGTTCAGCTCTCTCATAAATCTCACTTTGACTAATTTCAACATCTGCCCTAGAATCCTCTGGACGACTGGAGATTCATGTTCTTAAAATTCTTGACTGACCGCCGTTCGAAAGTTCTCTTCTTTTTGATGCTCTCCATCGTGGCTTTACTCAACGTCAATTATGGCATTTTAAGAAGCGCCCGCAATGCCCTTGTCGTTGCCGATCTTGGCAAAGGCGCCGGATCGATCCCGATTTTTGAGCTGGTGGGCACGATGCCGGCAGCCCTGATTATGGTCTATCTTCTGACCCGCCTTCTCAATAAATACTCCATCCATAAAGTGTTTATGATCACGCTGGGGATCTTTTCGGGGTTCTTCATCTTTTTCGCTCTGATCATTTACCCCTCGCTTCCCACATGGGAAACCCAGATCCTTCAATGGACATGGCTTCCTTGGAACACTTTTTTTGCAGTGATGCTTCCTCAAGCCTTATCGCTGCTATTCTTTGTCATGGCAGAGCTGTGGAAAATTGCGCTCCTCACCGTCCTCTTTTGGGGCCTTGTCAATCAATACATCCCTCTTGGGGATGCCAAAAAGTTCTATGGACCGCTGATGTTAGGAGGCAGCATTGGAACGATCGTCGCCGGCCCCGTCATCTCGTTTTGCACTTCTGATTTTGCCTCCCGGAGCTCATGGTCGAATTCTCTCTCGTTAATGATGATCGTTCTCAGCTTGATTGGAATCTTAACCGCCTATCTCTACTCTAAACTTTGGAGAGAATTTGCCGGACCTAAACGCAAAGGAGAACGAGAAGAGGAAGAAGTCAAAGACCCCATCTCGGTCTGGGAAAGTATCCGTCTCTGCATCAAATCGCCCTACCTTTCCCTTCTGGCTTGGATCACGATTGTCGACTATATCGCCTATGCCCTGGGCGAGGTGATCTTCCTAGATATCCTAAAACAGCGGTATCCAGACCCCAGAGATTATTGCGCCTACATGGGTCAGCTTTCCCTTTGGAGCGGTATTTTGACCGCCTTTAGCGCTCTAGTCGTGACTCCCCTGTTACTCCGCCGCTGTCGCTGGGTTGTGGCCTCCCTTGTCACCCCTGGGTGCCTCCTGATCACGGAAGGCGCCTTTTTTATTGCCCTTTGGCACCCTTCCACTTCGCATCAAATCGAGCTTTTAGTCTTTTTAGGCACCCTCTTCTTCTGTTTTGTCCGTGCTGCGAAATACACCTTATTTGATACGTCTAAGGAAATTGCATTCATTCCGATGCCGCCCTTAGAGAAAATGCAAGGCAAGCTTATCATCGACGGTGTTTGCTCAAGGCTTGGCCGCGGCAGCGCTTCTGTTGTCAGCATCTCGTTGATCCAAATCTGCGGCGGGGTTTTAGCCAGCGCATCTACAGCAGGGCTGATTGTCCTCAGTATTGCTGTCAGCTGCGTCGTTTCGACGTTTAAGCTTGGCAAACTCGTGGAGAAAAAGTCAGCGCTTAAAAATAGTGAGCCAACTCCTCAGGAGCCGACCGCAGTATAAATTAGGGTTGTGCAATGAACGTTAGGCTAGAGAACCTTATCTTTGGTAA
>DASUCX010000077.1:0-6259 GCA_036275855.1 Rhabdochlamydiaceae bacterium | reverse complement strand
GGCGCCAAAGGTTTCAGCGACTTCTTTCGAAGCCGTTTCAATGCCGGAGCGGCCCCAATTTTCTTGTTCGTCTAGACTCCAGAGGATGGTTTGGAAAATGAACGCGGCTTTTTCTGGAGCAAGACCTCCAGGAGCGAAAATCGTTGGTGTATAGGGAAGGTGGTTAACGAAGAAGAAAGAGCAGAGTTCCATGAATTCTCCGAATGTCTTGATCCGAGTATGGCATAGCGGCATCAGTTTCGACATAAATTCATCGTTAAATCCCCAAGAGTGGATTCTTTCCCAGAGTTTGTTATCTGGAACGTTTTTGATCAGATATTGTTGGTTGAGCCAGTCGAGCTTTTGCACATCGAAGAAAGCGCCGGAAACGCCAATCCGTTTTGGATCGAACTCTTTGATGATTTCAGGAACGGAGTACATCTCTTTATCGCCCGGCATGCTGTAGCCCATGAGGGTCATAAAGTTGAGGAAAGCTTCAGGAAGATAGCCGCTATCGCGGTAGAAGAAGATCGATGTCGGATTCCGCCGTTTAGAGAGTTTTTTTCCATCTTTGCCTAAAAGCAGAGGCATATGCATATAGACGGGAGGCGTCCAACCGAAACTCTCATAGAGAAGGATGTGCTTTGGTGTTGAGCTGATCCATTCATCACCGCGGATAACATGGGAGATTTGCATCAAATGATCATCGACGACGTTCGCTAAATGATACGTTGGAAACCCATCCGATTTTAAGAGGACTTGATCATCAATGTCTGCCCACGGAGAAGTGATGCGGCCCTTAATGCCGTCTTCGAAAATGCATTCTCCTGTGAGAGGAACTTTCAATCGGATGACAAAGGGCTGTCCTGCTTTTTCTCTTTCCGCCACTTCTGCAGGAGATAAATTTCGGTACCGTCTATCGTAGCCGACGCGCTTTCCCATTTTAAGACTCATCTCACGCATTTCGGCGAGCTCTTCGGGCGTGGCAAAACATTTGTAGGCTTTGCCACTCTCGAGAAGTTGCTGACAGTGTTGTTGGTAAATTTCAGTTCTTTCAGATTGGCGATATGGGCCGAAGGGACCTCCAATATCTGGGCCTTCATCCCAAGTAATACCCGCCCAATGGAGGGCATCAAAAATGCTTTTTTCGTATTCAGGTCGCGAACGTGTGCGGTCGGTATCTTCAATCCGGAGGATGAACTTTCCGCCAAAATGCTTGGCAAAAATCACATTGAAAATAGCCATGTAGGCGGTTCCGACATGAGGATCGCCGGTGGGAGAAGGAGCAATGCGTACACGTACTGTCATAATAAACTTTATAGGGGTAAAAAGGTTCTTTCTATTTTCCTCTATTGGGCGATAGTTTTCAAGATGATAGGAAAGGTGTGCGTGCGGAGAAAGAGCGGATTATTCTCCGCATATTATGCGGAGAATGTTAATATTTTAAGTCGCTTATAATAAAAGACCTAAGAAAAATGCGGAGAAAGGATAGATTATTCTCCGCATATTATGCGGAGAATGTTCTTGTCATGCCCGAGGATTCCGTGTTAGGATAAAGCTATGATGTATATCCATGAGCTTAAAGACTGGCCCCGTTTTGTATGGAACCAAGAGAGGCTTTCGGAGCTACTGATTCAGCTGCGGCATTTAGAGGGGCGGTTAATCGGGGGCATGGAATCAATAGGGTTTCACTTTAGAGACGAAACCGTTCTACAGGTTCTAACGCAAGATGTTGTTAAGTCGAGCGAGATTGAAGGAGAAATTCTAGATAAAACGTTGGTTCGTTCTTCAGTGGCTCGCCATCTTGGGATGGATATTGCCGGCTTGAAAAATACCGATCGAAATATCGAAGGGGTTGTTGAGATGACGCTCGATGCAACCCAAAAGTTTGATGAGCCACTGACAAAAGAAAGATTATTAAAGTGGCATGCCTTGCTATTCCCCAGCGGAAATAAAAGAATTACAGTTGGGGAGTGGAGAAAAGAGGTTGTTCAAGTGGTTTCCGGGAGAATTGACAAAGAAACGGTGCATTTTGAAGCACCCCCTGCAGAGAGAGTCGATCATGAGATGAAGCTCTTTTTAGAGTGGTTCAATCAAGAGACGGCAATGGATCTCGTTTTGAAAGCCGCAATTGCTCACTTGTGGTTTGTTACAATTCATCCTTTCGAAGATGGAAATGGGCGGATTGGAAGAGCGTTATGCGATTTAATGCTGGCTCGTTCTGAAAAGAGTTCCCACCGTTTCTACAGCTTATCCGCCCAAATTCAGAAGGAAAGAAGCAGTTATTACGCCATCTTAGAGCAAACCCAAAAAGGAAATTTAGATATTGGTTCATGGATCGAATGGTTCTTTAACTGCATGAGAAGAGCGATAGAAGAGGCTTTGGTGGTTCTTGGATGGATTCGAAGCAAGTCTCAGTTTTGGGAAATGGTTGCTGAAATCTCGTTCAATGAAAGGCAACGAAAGATTATTAATCGGGTGTGGGATGGTTTTGAGGGAAAGCTGACTTCTTCAAAATGGGCTAAGATTGCCAAATGTTCTCAAGACACGGCATATCGAGATATTCTCGATCTCATTGACAAAGGGATTTTGGCAAAAAATCCAGACAGTGGACGCAATACTAGCTACCACCTTAAGCAGCAGCAGAGGCTTTGAGTTGCATCAACATGAGCAGATCTTTCATGATATTGAGGCCTTCATGGAGCTGGATGTCGTTCTGGCCGTACTTCAGATAGAGGGAGGGTTCTTTTTTAGAAAATGTTTCCAGGAAGTTTTGGTGGTTTTTATTGAGTTTAAGACGTTCTTCGGAATTCTTTTTTAGGGTGATCATGTAAGGCTGATAGGTTGTCAAGATTTGCTGCAGGTCGTATTTGTAAACGCGCATTACCTGATACCGATGAATGGCGGGAATATCGTAAAGATCATCATCAAAACTGGGCTCAATTTGATCGGTTTCAAGAGGGAATTTAGCAAACTTTTCTCCGATGTCCATTGTCGCATAGTAGCCAGGAACAATAATGTCTGCAGGCACGCCGACGAGCTGAGGGCTTTTTCCGGAGACGGTGTAATACCGTCCGCGGGTTACTTTATATTCGCCTTTGGGATTGACGCGGCCATAATTTGAAGCCTCGAGAGTAAACGATTGAAATGTTCCTTTTCCGAATGTTTCAGGGTCGCCGACAATGATTGCACGCCCATATTCTTGGAGTGTTTGAGCGACAATTTCGGCAGCAGAAGCGCTTGTTTTGTTTGTCAGAATAAGTAAAGGTCCGTCCCAGGCTGTATTGGGCTCAGTATTGCGGAGTTTTTGAATAAAGCCGGTGTTGTCTTTAACGGAGACAACCACGCCTTTTTTCATAAAAAGACCAGAGACTGAAACGGCTTGCGTAATGAGCCCGCCGGCGTTATTGCGCAGATCTAAAATGACCCCTTTTAAGTTATGTTCTTTTTTCATTTTATTCAGAGCTTCTGCGATGTCAGTGCTCGAAGCAAAGGTCGGATCTTGATAGAAGGAAAAGAGTTTAACGATGCCGATCACGCCATTTCCAAACGGTTCTATTGTGCTTTCTAAACGGCTCTCTTTAAGAACAATCTCACCACGGGTAATACTGACATCGAATTTTTCCTCCACTTTATCCTCTTTTTTTCGAAGGAAGGTAAGTGTCACAGAGGTGCCTTGAGGGCCGCGGATTAGCTCGACGGCTTCTGATAGGTCTTGGCCGCCGACGGGGTCGTTATTAATCGCAATAATCCGGTCGTTAATTTGGACTTGAGGGTGGTTGCTCAGAGGGCTGTTTTCTAGGATGCGGACAATCGTAAAACCATTCAGGTCGTCGCGGAGCTGGGCGCCAATGCCAAAAAGCCGCTGTTGGACTTGCATCATGAATTGATTGGCTTCAGAAGGGGTAAAATAGGTCGTCTGGGAGTCCAGGGCAGAGCTGGTGGCTTTCAGGATATACGAGAGGAGGTGTTGTTTGCGGGTCGTTGGGTCGGAGGCGATCAGCTCTTCTTCTTTGGCGGTCCTTCTTTTATCCAGGCGGCTCAGAAAGGTCTGCTTGGCGTCGGCGTCCATAACCCGTTCAGCTGTCTTGAGTTGTAACCCCTTGATCCTGAGGATTCTTGTTTCTAGTTCTTCTAGAGTCTTTACCCAGGTCATATTCTTGAATTCCGACCCATCGACATCCGAGGGGGGTGTCAGGCTACCGATCTTGTTTTCGAGGGTTCTACGCCGCTCTATGGCCTTGATCATGACGCCGTAGGCTTCTTCAAAGACGGAGAACTCCTCCTTTTTAAATCCTTCAAGGGCTGATGCTAAAAGTTCAGGGGAAGCTTTGGTCCATTTAATGATCTCAGGTTCAAGGAGATAGGAGTAATTAGGATCAAGCTCGTGAAAAAAGTTCTCTAAGGATCTCTGCACAAGTTCTTGAGTCAGAGCATGATGGGTAGCATGGGCGCGTAAAATCTCCTCAACCTTGATACGGGTGTCTTTTGGGGTCAGCTCAGGGGGTTTCCCGAAGAGGCCTATGGGGATCAATAAGAGGCTTAGGGAAAGAAAAAGAGCCTTAAATTTCATGCTATTAACCAATACCCTAGTAGGGGTAACCCTCATTAGGCGTAGATTATAGCAAATGAGAGGTTTATGGATATATAAAAATTATTTTAAATTACTCTAGACAAAATTTATGCCTATCTCTCTTGATTTCAATTCCTTTTTATGTCATAATTAATAATCTATTAAGAACGTAATGTTGATTAATAAATAAAAGCTGCAAAAAACAGAAAGTTGAAAAACAATAGGTGCCAGCGTAAACTCAAAGGCTGCACCGTAGAGAAAAATTAGGAGGATTTAGTATGTTCACCGACCAAAACCAAATGCCAGTTGCAGAAGATGCAGGCAAAAAGGTCGTGTCCATCACTGAGGCAGCTAAGATCAATAACGTCACGCGACAAGCGATTTACGTTGCCATCAAGCAAAAGAAGTTGAAAGCGTTCAAAGATTCAACACGATGGACAATTGACCTCAAGGATTTAGAAGAATATCGTAAGCATAAATATTCCCGTACGAAATCAATGTTCGCTGGGGAGTTATTGTTCGATAACAATAAAGGCTACTATTCTGTGAATCAAGCTGCTCAAATATTGGGCGTGCCAGCACAGAAAATCTACTACGCAACACGCGTGGGCTTGTTAAAAGCAACACGTAAAGGCGCAGCATGGGTTATTCATTCTAACGAAATCAAGTCTTATCAGGAGAATTACCTGAATAAGAAAACCGTTCAGTCTCAAGTCAGCTAATGACTTAAGCTGAAAGCCGACCCGGCTTCGAGGGGCAATGCCTAAAAAACTAGGATTAGGCATTGCCTCTTTTTTTATGTCCCCAAACAGAAAATGTGAATTTGGACTGCGTCAAGCCTCGCGAAGCCGCGAGGCTTGACGCAGTCCAAATTCACATTTTCAAGCTGACCGCAGTACAAGCCATTTAGCCTAGAAAGGGGCTTCCTTTATACATGTCGGGGACACAGCACTTCGTGTCTGGTGTCCTCTGCTGGCCCCCTTGAGCCTCATCTCGCTTCGCCTTATCGTATGCTCGGAGGCGGGGTGGGCAAAGCCCTACCCCGCACGCTTTGCTCTCCTGCGCTACGATAATTCTTTGAGATCTGAGGCCTCGGGCTGCTCGCGCGCTCACTTCCCGCCCTGGCTTCGCCTTTTCGGGCGGGTCCCTTCTCGCGTCGGCTCTCAGAGCCAGACTTATGTATTCGTTTTGTAGGATAAGCGACGGACCAACCACTAGACCCTGGGTTTTCGGTTGCAGTAAATTTCTGATTAGAATCTCTCTTGGAATACATCAGGCTTTTAGAAGAGGTGAAATCATGATGCTTGATGATATGGTCGAGTCCTTCAGCAATCAGCTGGCCTCCCTTTTGACTCGGTTCGATTTGGGCAATGTACAAGCTACTGTCGTAAGGGTTGAAGGTATTAGGTAGGTCAAGGATCGGGATACCGTCTGCTTTGGCTTGTGCTAGAATGGGGCGATAAAAGGTTTCCATTAAACCTCCGAGCGCTGCCATACTCACCTGCTGTCCCATTAAAAAAACACCTTTTGTAACTTTCAATGGAATGATTTGATGGCTTAAAGCAAGAACAGCTGAGCTGATCAGAAGAAAAGCAAGCCCCAAACGTTGATGGATTTTTTTCGCCACTAAAGCCATAATAGAGGTGCCTATTCCCAATAAACCAAGGGAGTGAAGAGCGGTGAAAAAGACTCCAATGACTTTCAAAA
>DASUCX010000076.1:0-6255 GCA_036275855.1 Rhabdochlamydiaceae bacterium | reverse complement strand
ACAAGGGCTTTCCGGACTGTTATGCGATGAGATGGGGCTTGGAAAGACGCACCAAGCAATGGCGCTACTGGCCGCTGCTTCCAATGCCAAATTGAATACTGGTCCAGAAGGAAAGGTTCTCGTGGTATGTCCGACGTCAGTGATCTTTCACTGGGAAGAGCTTTTGAAACGATTTTTGCCACGCCTGCGTGTCTATGTCTATTACGGAGCGCAGCGGAGGCTGGTCGATTTCAATGAGCGGTACGATCTTCTCCTCACATCGTATGGGACACTGCGAAGTGAAAAGAACCCGCTTTCTGAAATCCCCTTTGATATTGCAATCTTCGATGAAATCCAGATTGCCAAAAATCCCTCTTCGCAAACCCATAAGGCATTAACGTTGATCGATGCAAAGGTTCGTGTTGGCCTCACAGGAACGCCAATCGAGAATAATCTGCTCGAGTTGAAATCGCTTTTCGACATTGTTCTTCCCGATTACATGCCGACGGAGACGCTCTACAAAGAGCTCTTTGTCACGCCAATCGAAAAACAAAATGACTATGAGAAACGATTTTTACTCGCCCGCTTTATTCGGCCGTTTGTCCTCCGTCGGAAGAAATCAGAAGTGCTTTTGGAGCTTCCGGAGAAAACGGAGACGCTTGCCTATGCACCGCTGTCGGAAGAACAAAAAAAACTTTACCGGGAAGTTTACCAGGCTTCGAAAGATCAACTTTTTAGAGAATTGCAAGATGAATCGAAGCCCACCCCCTATCTGCACGTCTTTGCTCTTTTGACGAAACTGAAACAGATCTGCGATCATCCTGCTCTCTTCAAGAATGAGATCGACAGCTACAAACGATACACGTCAGGGAAATGGGATCTTTTTGTCGAGCTGCTCAATGAGACGCGAGAGAGCGGTCAAAAGCTCGTGGTGTTCTCTCAATACTTAGGCATGCTTGACATCATCGAAAGCCATCTGGAAGAGCATCATATCGGGTTCGCGGGGATTAGAGGCTCCACCCGCGACCGAAAAGAACAGGTAGAGAGATTTCGGGACGACCCGACATGCGAAGTTTTTATTGGATCACTCCAGGCTGCCGGCGTCGGTATTGATCTCATTTCTGCCTCAGTCGTTATTCACTACGACCGATGGTGGAATCCTGCCAAAGAAAACCAAGCGACCGACCGTGTCCATCGGATGGGGCAGAGCCGCGGTGTTCAGGTTTTCAAAATGGTCACGAGAGGTACGATCGAAGAACATATCCATGTTCTCATTGAAAAAAAACTCGGTCTAATGGAGCAAGTCATCGGGTTTGATGAAGAGACCCAAGTCAAAGTCCTCTCACGCGAAGATCTGCTTGAACTGCTCAAGCTGATGGATAACTACACTGAATGACCCTTATCCTCATCACTCTTTCGAAGGCACGACACGCTTTAGCGTCTTCAGATCTATTTCAGATCGATCTATAGGATTTCTTCCTGTTGTGCGATAACAATGTATAAGCACGTCGTAATCATACACGGCGCTGCCACAGAGGACAGGTTTCTCTGGAATGTCCTGGGTAATGGGGCATACCTCACCTTTCTCCAATTTTCGACTTATAGCAGGCAAATCTTCATAGGCCGGAACAGGTCCGTTTTTCCTTTGATGTGCTATCCATGGCCCCCAATTCTTCAAGAAGGCATTTAACTTCTCTTCAGTGCATTCTATGACCACTGCATCTCCGGCTTGTTGGATCTGTGCATCCGTTATTTGAGCGCACCCTCTAAAAATCATGTTTCTCGTTTTCACAGGAAGGTTAAGTCTTTCGGCAAGTCCGATTTGGAAGGCCAGATAGACCTCGATCTCATCCACCCATGTCAGGGTTTCTTTATGGGCTTTTGCTTTTTCATTCACCATCTCTAAAAGCAGGAAACTTTTTCCTAATTCCCTTAGCTGAGCTTCTGAATGAGGCGTGTTCTCAATTCGGTGCAAGAGCGCCATTAACTCGATCTCTTCTAATGCAGAGATAATTCGATCATCACAAGAGGTAAGCCCTTCGCGAATAATGTCCAAAGCCCGACCTTTGATAGACTCGTCCTCTGCCATCAGCTTAAAAGCCTCGATGATGCGCTGAGCCAGCACGGGCCTTGCTTGGGGATTTTTATACTCGGCTGTTTCGGTAAGACGGCTAAGGAAGCGAAGGACGTTATCTCGAGCCTCATCTGAGTCTATGGTAATAGGCGGGTTGACAAGAGTTTCATCATTCGTTGCCTGTACCCAAAATGTCAGAGCAGCATCTAGATTCGGGAATATTTGTGCTGGCTCTGAGGCTGCATTAGCAAAGTAGAATCGGATACCAAGAGCTGGAGTTTCACGAAGTCTATTAAGGAGGGCTTCAGAAAGACCTGTGTGTTCTAGATGAATTTCTCGTGGTCTTCCATTAGCTCGCGGCCCTAAAGTTGTAATCCAAGTTGGGAGCGAGGTGAGTCCTGTGCAACCGTAAAGGTTTAGATTGTCTTGAACAATTAATCCCTGTGGGAGCGAGGTGAGCCCTGTGCAACCGGCAAAGTCTAGCGTGCCTTGAACAGTTAATCCCTGTGGGAGCGAGGTGAGTCTTGTGCAATTATCAAGGTTTAGATTGCCTTGAACAGTTAATCCCTGCGGGAGCGAGGTGAGTCCTGTGCAACGGGAAAGGCTTAGAGGGCCTTGAACTGTTAATCCTTCCGGGAGTGAGGTGAGCCCTGTGCAACCGGTAAGGATTAGCATGCCTTGAACGGTTAATCCCTGTGGGAGCGAGGTAAGCCATGTGCAATCGACAAGGTCCAGCATGCCTCGAACGGTTAATCCCTGTGGGAGCGAGGTGAGTCCTGTGCAACCGTAAAGGCGTAGATTGCCTTGAACGGTTAGTCCCTCCGGGAGCGATTTGACCCATATGCAGTCGCCAAGTTCTAAATTGCCTATCACTGTACAATTGGGTGGGAAGGGATATTGTTGCTGTAGCAAATCCTTAAACGCTTTTGCCGAGTAGGTTGCCCTAGTTGTGGAAGCGGCCGTAGTTGTAAGGGGACGGCTGGACGGCTGTAAAACAGGTGATGTTGACATAATTTATTATCCTTATTAGGTTATTGTTTATAAGATTAATTATATTAAATTATTTAATATAAATAAATATTTATTTAATTAAATCGTCGTGCTATTGGTTATTAGTTAGTTGCGTTAAATTATTGGTTTTTAAGGAGGATTTTTTTATAAATGGCTTGTATTTAATAAGTTACGACGACATAAGTCATAATCTGCTGATATTCAGAGGGTAACAGTAGGCAGGAGCAAGTCATCGGGTTTGATGAAGAGACCCAAGAACCTATCCTTTGATTCTTAATAAATGGTTTTTGAAGGATTTTTTTACTCTTTTCAACGCCGCTTCGCAGGGCGTACTTGAATAAGTAGACCAAGAAGCGGCATTGGAAAGTGTAAAAAAAGACTCAAAAAGCATTTGTTAAGAATCAAAGGATAGGTTCATGCGCAAGTAATTGGTTGTAAAGCACCTGGCATTGAGTGAAAGTCATTGACGACCAGGTACTTACGTTGAACTATATGAAATAATCTCCGATTTTAACTTGTTTTTATCCCATTTCTTTATATGCGGGGAGAGGGTAAACTTTCCTTCCATTATGAAGAAGTTTAAGCTGGCCCTTGTCGGCCGTCCCAATGTGGGAAAATCAGCCCTTTTTAATCGCCTCTGTGGCGCGCGCATATCTATCGTTGATGATGAGGAGGGAACGACGCGCGACCGTATTTATGGCAAAGCCGATTTCTTCGGGCATCCCATTGAGATCATCGATACGGGTGGAATTGCAGCCAATCCCGATATTCCATTTCAGGAAGGTATCCAGCGTCAAGCCGAAGTGGCAATTGAAGAGGCTGATACCATTGTGATGGTCGTTGATGGCAGGGTCGGAGTCACTCCGGCGGATGAACATGTCGCTCAATTCTTACTCCGCTCGAACAAACCGGTCTGTTTAGCGGTCAACAAAGTCGACGATTATCATCAGAAAGAGAGTGCGTATGATTTCTACCGATTAGGAATCGAGAACGTGCTGCCGATTTCGGCAACGCATGGTTTTCAGATTGCTGAGCTTTTAGAGATGGCGTTTGAAGGTTTTTCGTTTGATGATTCAGATGAACTAGTAGAGGATGGATCAATCAAGGTCGCCATTGTTGGCCGCCCGAATGTCGGAAAATCGACGCTTCTCAATCATCTCCTTTCTGAAGAGCGGTCTGTTGTGAGCCCGGTTGCGGGAACCACACGCGATGCGATCGATGCTCATGTGACCATCGAAGGCACAAAACTGACTTTAATCGATACGGCCGGGATCCGACGCAAGAGGGCTGAGCACGATGCGGTAGAAAAATTTGCTGCTATCCGTACCGAAAGAGCCATTGAGCGCGCTGATATCTGCGTACTGATCTTAGATGCCAAAGAAGGGATGACAACGCACGATAAGAGAATTGCAAGCATGATTGAACAGGCAGGCAAAGCGTGTATTTTGATCTTTAATAAGTGGGATCTCGTTGAAGGATATCGGATGGAGCATTGTTTAAAATCGCTCCGCTATGACACGGCATTCTTAAGTCACTGTCCTGTATTATTCATCTCCGCAATCACAGGAAGAAATGTTTCGAAGATCATCAAAGAAATCATTGAAGTTCGCACATATCAAGAGATGCGTATCTCTACAGGCCAGCTCAATAAGTTTGTGGAGAAGGCGATCCAGACATACCATCCTCCGATGATTCAAGGAAAACGTCTAAGAATCTATTACATGGCGCATGTCGAAACTCAGCCGCCGACATTTGTGCTCTTTGTTAACTATCCGAAATTGATGCTCGAAACGTACAAACGGTATCTTGTCACTAAATTCCGCGAAGTCTACAAATTCACGGGCAATCCTCTTCAATTCGTCTTACGCGATCGGAAAAGAGAAGAGAGATTTAAAGAAGTAGTTCACCAGAAATAACCGATACCGGCGCCCAGCGTCATCCCGCCAATCTGGACACTGTTTCCTTTGACATGTTTACTATCGGTCGCAAAATGCATCCGTTTATACGAATATTCTCCGAAGAAATCGACGGTGATGTGTTCTGAGAGGTAATAGATAAATCCAGTATTGATAAACCCTCCGCATCCCCATTTGTTCACAGAGGAAGGAATGCCAGAAGATTGATTTCGTTGATGGAAATAATAAATCCGCGGTCCTGCAGTGAGATAGTATTTCAAATCATAGGTAATGGGCTGGATATATTGGACTCCCAAGCTGATCGGTACGATTTGAACAAATGTTTTTTTATGGTCGCCCAGCATCCTGCCGTGCGCGCTGATGTATTCAAAGGCAACGTACGCATAGAGCGGTTTCCAGAAGCAGAAGGAAGATGTGAGCTGAATATCTAAAATCCCTTTGTCATAGATATGGCGCATGGCTTTGTCGCCGAATCTGAAATATCCCAGTTTGAATTCATTGAGAATAAAAGAGCCGTAATTGTCAGACGGATCGCAAACGACAGGTTCGCTTTGCACCTGCTCAACTTGTTCTGGTTGGGGAGGTGCTGTAGTTGCAGGTGCAGAGTCGGCCATGTCCGGATTTGAAGGAGGTGCCGGGTTAGGTACGTATTCTGCAGGCTGTATTTCTGGAGTTGGGGGTTCCGATGGATCGGGCATTCCTTGATCGGCATGCAAAAGAGTTGTCAAGAAAGCGAGACTCAGGAGTGTTTTCATCGTCCACCTCGGCAAGCATAGTAACTCTTTTGCCTAATTCTCTCAAGGAGGGGGATCAATTTTCCACATCTTATTATCGATAATGGCGGTGCGGTAAATCCATGGGTCGTTATTTTCACGGAGCAGCCTATCGCAGCCCATGACATAGCCTTTGATGAAGCCGTGTTTGCGGATGGCCTGGAGCATATAATTGGAGCTGGAGGGTTTATAATGGCTTCGAGGGCCGTCGACTGTTGAGATGACATTCTGATGAAACCAAATGAGTTTTTCCATCCCTTGGGCCATAAGAGAAAGAGAGACATTTTGCTGCGAGGGAGGCGGTGTAAACTTGAGGTCGGCGTCTTTTCCCCACGGCTCATAGTAGCCTGGAATTGAAAAAAGAGAGAGGGGAAGTATTAGGGCAATTATACCGCGACCGGCTGAAAAAATTCCTTTTGGGCTGATGCGAAAGCTCCCGGGGTTGGACGATCGTAAAGCGCGCTGTATTAATTTAATACAGCTAGCTTTACGATCGTCCAAC
>DASUCX010000075.1:0-2022 GCA_036275855.1 Rhabdochlamydiaceae bacterium | reverse complement strand
TGACCTGCGTGAAAGCTCCCGCGGTTCGTCTATCAAAAAGGAGGCCGTATTAATAATACTGCCCTCTTTTTGATAGACAAACCCCGGGGCTTTGACGCAGGTCAAAATGAAAAAATTCACCGCCCCACAGTATACGTAAGAAGAGGAATCAATGGAAGCAGATATCGGACTGATTGGATTGGCTGTAATGGGGCAGAATCTCGTGATGAATATGAATGACCACGGTTTTAAGGTTGCTGTATTCAACCGAACGGTTTCCAAGGTCGATGCGTTTCTAGCCGGACCTGCAAAGGGCTCTAAAGTCGTCGGAGCCTATACTCTTAAAGAATTTTTTGCCCAGCTCAAACGTCCTCGCAAAGTGATGTTGATGGTCAAAGCCGGAGCCCCCGTCGATGAACTCATTGAAGAGTCTCTTCCGTTTTTGGAGAAAGGAGACATTTTAATTGATGGTGGCAATAGCCACTATATCGATACCGATCGGAGAGAAAAAGAACTGAGTGCTAAGGGCCTTTTATTCATTGGAGCGGGAATCTCCGGAGGCGAAGAGGGCGCAAGACATGGTCCCTCTATTATGCCGGGGGGAAGCAAAGACGCCTGGCCGTTTGTGAAGCCGATTTTCCAAGCGATTGCCGCCAAAGCCGATGACGGTAGTCCCTGTTGTGAGTGGGTCGGGGACGGGGGAGCTGGCCATTATGTGAAGATGGTCCATAATGGCATTGAATACGGTGACATGCAGCTGATCAGCGAAGTCTATCAGATTTTAAGAGATTTAGTGGGATGTTCTTCAAAACAACTTCAAGAGATCTTCACGCAGTGGAATAAAGGGGAGCTCAATAGTTACTTGATCGAAATAACAGCCCATATTTTTGGATTTCGAGATACCGATGGGAATTTATTGCTCGATAAAATTCTCGATGTCGCAGGACAAAAAGGAACAGGAAAATGGACAGGCATCAGTGCGCTAGATTTAGGAATTCCTGTGACGCTGATTGCCGAAGCTGTCTTTGCCAGATGTCTCTCTTCGTTAAAAGATGAAAGGATCCAAGCGTCTGTACTCTACGGCGCTCCCAAAAATCCTTTAAAGGTCAACGTTGAGTTCTTTGTCGACAAGGTCAGAGATGCTTTATATGCGGCGAAGATTGTCAGCTACGCCCAAGGGTTTATGTTGATGCGTGCAGCAGCAGCAGAGATGAAATGGAGCCTGAACTTCGGCAACATTGCTCTCCTTTGGAGAGGCGGATGTATTATTCGAAGCCGTTTCTTGGGAGATATCCAGAAAGCATATGCAGAAAGTCCTCAATTGCCCAGTCTATTGCTGGCGCCATTTTTTCACAAAGAAGTCAGCCGCTGTTCAGAAGGCTGGAGAAATGTGGTTGCAGCGGCGATCCAATCGGGAATTCCGGTGCCGACGCTAGCGGCAGGGATTACGTTCTTAGATGGGTATACCTGTGCAAGGCTGCCTGCAAATTTATTGCAGGCGCAAAGAGACTTCTTCGGTGCGCATACGTACGAAAGGGTCGATCAGCCACGCGGGCAGTTCTTTCACACGCAGTGGCTGCCTTAATTTTTCTTCTTGCGAAAGTAGAACATCATGCCAGCTCCAACCACCAGAGCTGCAATTCCGCCGATCTGGCAACGATTGGCAACCTTTGTGTAATACTCGATCGTATTTTTTCCTTCATCGATCTGTTTTTGAGCGCCGGATGTGAGTCCTTGTCCGACATCTTTGGTATAAGGAGTGGCGTTGAAAAGGCTATTCATCTGATTAACTTTTCTCTGGCCGCTCAAGATCTGCAGATTTCCTTCTGCCACTTGGACGTTGATATAATGGGCCAGGTAAAGAAGACCAAGGCCGCCAACAAAAATAATTCCGCCTAAAACTTGTTTGCTATTCATAATAAACCTCACTTTGATTTTTATTTCTCAAAAAGCATCAAAAAAGTAAAGCCTTATGAACCTATCCGCAATGTCTAAAAGTTGGCTTTTTTGTCTTTTTTGTCATATTTTGCAGCCGCTTTTTGG
>DASUCX010000074.1:0-5122 GCA_036275855.1 Rhabdochlamydiaceae bacterium | reverse complement strand
ATAGACGAACCGCGGGAGCTTTCACGCAGGTCAAAATGAAAAAATTCACCGCCCCACAGTATACCTCAATGGTATTAGGGTTGTATCAAATAATTGCTTCCTTGAAATAATGTGATAAAAAAGGTACGATAGGGGTCCATTTTTATGGCAATTCCAAGGATAATTTTAGTTGGTACGGTGGGGCTTTTTGCTGTAATCGGAGCGGCCGGAGCAGTCAAAAAAATCTTCTATTCTCCAAAAACTCCTAAAGCAGCAGTCGTGGCTCCAGCGACACCTACTGCACACGCCATTGCCAAGGCCCACTCTGAAATCGCTTCTACTCCCGTAAAGCCTGCCCCTCCTGTCTCTCAGGTCGACAGGATTCAACAACTGTTTACAACGGGGGCCAATAAGCTTCCAATCGTTGAAACAATCACCTATTCCAGCCAGGTCCCTTGGCTCAAAGGAAGGCCGGCCTGGGTAGGGGATTATGCGGCACACTTTGCGACTTCTCGCCATTTCATTGCACGGAGCCTCAATGGAAAAGCCGATTATTTCACCCAAAAGGTCTGTCCCGGCAGCAAATTCAATGTTTTTCGAAAAGATAAGAACTTCCAGTTCTATCTTTTAGTCGATGTTGCGACGTGTAAAATGTCGTTCTATTACCTTGATCTGGATACGAATGAGCGCGTTCTCTTAAAGACATACACGGTAGGCCTTGGAAAGAAAGCGGCGACGCCTTCCGGAACTTTAACGCCGTTGGGTAAGTATCTTCTAGGGGACAAAATTGCAGTTTATAAGCCGGGCATGATGGGACTATTTCAGGAGAAAGAAATCGAAATGATCCGTGTTTTTGGAACGCGGTGGCTGCCGTTCGGCAAAGAGGTCGGAGCAGGCAAAGTCAACACCTTGGTGAATATCCCAGCGAATAACAAGGGATACGGAATTCAGGGAGCTCCCTGGGTGCCTAGCAAGCAGGAAGGAAAATGGACAGAGCTGCGACAGGTCGTAGGCCAATATGAGAGTGACGGCTGCATTCGCCTGAGCCACGAAGATATCGAAGAGCTTTTCGCCATCGTTGTGACAAGACCGACCACCGTTGAAGTTGTTAAAAACATGAAAGATGCCAAACTCGTTGGCGTCGAAGTCAACTCACCAAAAAGATAACATGCTGACGCACGAAAAACAGATCCAAGAGTACGAAGAGACGATCGCGAAGTTCAAAGAGCAGAACCAGAATAATCCTCTGCTTTCGGATGCCGAGCTCGTCAAACTTGAGAAAAAACTCGCGCAGCTTAAGAAGAAGGTCTATTCTAATCTTTCCCCTTGGGAAAGAGTGACGATCAGCCGCCATCCGCAGCGTCCCCGTGCGATCGATTATATCAAGCATCTATGTGAAGAGTTCCATGAGATTTTCGGCGACCGGTTATACCGTGACGATCCGGCGATCATTTGCGGTTTAGCCAAGATCGGCGGAGTGAAATTCATGGTAATTGCTCAAGAAAAAGGGTGCGATACCGAATCACGCTTAAAGAGAAATTTTGGTATGCCTCATCCAGAAGGGTACCGCAAAGCTCTCCGCTGCATGAAAATGGCTGCGAAGTTTAATTTGCCTGTTCTTTCGCTTGTCGATACTCCGGGAGCCTATCCAGGCCTTGCAGCAGAAGAGCGTGGGCAAGGCTGGGCAATTGCCGAGAATCTTCTTGAAATGACTCGCCTTCCCACGCCGATCGTGATTGTTTTGATCGGGGAAGGATGTTCCGGAGGAGCTTTGGGGATTGGCGTCGGCGATGTTGTCGCAATGCTTCAACATGCCTATTATTCCGTGATCTCTCCGGAAGGGTGTGCCTCAATTCTGTGGAAAGACGCCAGTAAAAACGAACGGGCTGCAGAATCGCTCAAAATGCAAGCTGAAGATCTTCTTCAAATGGAGATCATCGATGATGTGATCGAAGAGCCTCTCGGCGGCGCTCATCACGATCCTAAAGTTGTTTACGAGCGAGTCAAAAAATATCTTCTCGCACAGTGGAATATTTTAAAAAGCATTCCAGTGGAAACGTTGATCGAACAGCGGTATCAAAAATTTCGTAAGATGGGCAAGTTTAATGTAGAAGAGAAGCCGGACATTCTCTAGAATGTCTTCAGTATGCTCCTTCTATTGAAAGCCGCGCTACGCAATCGTAAACATCTCTACCTCCTTTTATTCAGCTTTTTAGCGTTAGGGCTTCTCACGATTTCAAACGCGCTCGAAATATCTGCTCTAGGCGTTTTAGTCAATGCCGATACGCTCAGCCAGCTCATGACCGGTCAGCCGATCGCAGCGCCGACATTAGAGATGCTCGGAGCACATAAAAGCACCAATCCGCTCCAATGGATCATCGATAGCGTTCAACAGCAAATGGTCAACGTCTCGAGTTTGCGCGTGCTGATTGGAATTCTGATCGGCGTTGCGATCTTTAAAGCGATTTGTCTTTTCTGGAGCAGGTTTATGACGCAGCTCATGGCCATTCGGGTTAGCCGTGACTTACGTCAGCAATATTTCGAGCACATCCAAACCTTGCCGATGAGCTTCTATCAAAAACACAACATCGGAAGCCTTTCTTCTCGCGTTGTCGGAGATGCCGGACAAATTGCGACATCGATCAATTCGGTTCTGACAAACTATCTCCATACCCCTTTTACTATTATCCTGACGCTGGTTCTTTGTTTTTATATCTCGTGGCAGCTCTCGATGGTCATCTTTTTTGGAATCCCCATGCTTGTTCTGCCGATTACTTTCTTGGCTAAACGTGTCAAAAGAGCGTCCCGCCAGCTTCAATCGAATCAAGAGAAGTTTGCCTCTGTTCTGATTGATTTTTTAGCCGGCATCCAAACAGTGAAAATTTTTGCGATGGAAGCTTTTTCCTTCAAAAAATACAAAGAACAAAACGACCGGATGGCAATTCTTGAGAGCAAAGCCGCGAAATACGGTTTACTCACCCGTCCTGTCTTGCACATGATGACAACGATGGGGCTGGCCAGTGTTGTTCTCTACGGCCTTCTGACGTTAAAATTGACCGTTTCTGAATTGATCGTTTTCTGCGGCCTTCTGCAGCTTTCCTACGAAGCGATTAAGAGGTTCGCTGATGAAAATGCTAATATCCAACGGGGGGTTGTGGCGGCAGAGCGGATGTTCGATGTTCTCAACTTAAAACCGGAGATCGAAGACAGGCTAGACGCCATTTTGCTGAATGACTTTAAAGAAAAAATTGAATTCGATCATGTCTGGTTTAAGTATCAAGACGAATGGATCCTCCGCGATGTCAGTTTCACGATCCTGAAAGGGGAGACGGTTGCAATCGTCGGCCCGACAGGGTCTGGCAAATCGACGATTGTGCAGCTGCTTCCTCGGCTCTATGAGGTCCAGCAAGGCGAGATCCGCATTGATGGTAAACCAATCGATGCCTACACCCAAAAATCGCTCCGTGATCAGATTGCGTTTGTCTCTCAAAAACCGTTTCTTTTCTATGATACGATTGCCGCCAACATTGCATTCGGCAGGAGCTTCTCAAGAGACGATATTCACATGGCCGCTAAACGGGCCCATGCAGAAGAATTTATTATTCGCCAACCCATGAAATACGATACGATGCTCGCCGAAGCTGGACAAAATCTTTCCGGCGGCCAGCAGCAGCGGCTTGCGATAGCTAGAGCCCTGGTCAAAAAAGCTCCGATCCTTGTCCTGGATGAAGCCACTTCTTCATTAGATGCCATTAGCGAGAGCAAAATTCATGCTGCTGTGGCAGATCTCCATGGGGAGGTGACCCAGGTGATCATTGCCCATCGTCTTGGGACCATTGAGCATGCCGATCGGATTATTTACATCGACCGCGGCGAGAAAATTGCAGAAGGCTCTAAAGCCGAGCTGCTCCAAGGCTGCGATCCGTTCCGTCTCATGTGGGAAACGCTCTACCGTACCGAAAAAGAGCCTATTCCGACCGCATGACGGTTCATTTTCTCAACAGCCCACCTGTTAAAAACGGCATCAAAAATATTTTCGGCGCACTCTTTTTTTCCGGAGGGCTCTACGCACTCCATGAGATGAAGAAGACTACTGATAAAACAGTTCTTTTTCTGCAGACTTCTATCATTTTAAACGGAATTGCCAGCAGACCAGGGCTTGCCCTCTGTGAATGGGTGATTCACCAAATCGCCACTCCGGAAATGGTGACAAAAATCTTTGGCCTCAATACCATCTTTGAGATCAATCCGTGGCATCCGCGTCACCTTTTCAATCTCTCTGTCAACCTGGCTGCAACGGCGGCCCTCATCACCGTGATCTACTCGCGTAAAGCTCCGCGGACCATTGCCGCATTGACGGTATTGAATTTCTTTGCCGGCAGATCGACGCTCCATCTGGCCAACGACGTCTGGTATTGGGCGGTAGGTGCCAAGCGTTGATTAATTTTGGAAAACAAGACATATGATTCGAAAAAGTTTTGTTCTGGGGACTTTCCTCTTAGTTCGATCTATTTGTGCGACACCTCTTGCAGAACAATTCAAGCAAGTGGGTTACGTAGAGATTTTAGATAAGAAGCCTGCACGGGAAACATTCGATTCTCTCTATGCCTATTTCGATGAGTTTATCGAATTCCTTCAAACAAATCCCATTTGGGCGCAAAAATTATTCGCTGCAAAAGAACGATTCATTCGTGAAAAAGATCGAAATTACTACTCCACCGATGTTTTTGGTTTTTACGATGAGTCAGCAATAGAAGGCCGAAGACAGATCGCCTTCTATTATTCAACTCACTTTCATGAATTCATTTGCTTGAACTACTTTAAGTTCACCCAGATTTCCGAAATCATCCGTTTTTTTGATGCTTGTCTTGAAATTCAAAAGCCGTATGGAAATCTCTTCAACGAAGCAGCTGCTGAGTTAGGCTTAAGTTCGATTTTTTCTGCGAAACAGCCCCCTATCCTTCTCAAGGTCGTCAAATACCTCCCCTCTTATAGGGCCACAAGGCCTCATTACGATGGCACTGCGTTTTCTCTTTTTCTCGATAGCACGGACACCAGGTCGCTTCTTCTTGCTCCTTACAAATCTGCCTTTACTATTGATGATTTTTCTTCCCCTCCAAGAGACAATCAAAATTCAATACTA
>DASUCX010000073.1:0-8690 GCA_036275855.1 Rhabdochlamydiaceae bacterium | reverse complement strand
GATGGATAAAGGTCTAAAAGTAATGAGTGATCGAGGATTTGAAGTGGCTTTTCGTGGTAGGAAAATAGGGGTATTGGAGTATAAAAGAATGTACTATCCTACCTATCCTGCCGCTTGCGATCGTGCTGATCCTGCTATGTTTCTTTTTAAGGAAAAGAAAACTATAAACTATAGTCAAGCCACACCAGTGGCTTGCTTCCTGGTCATAAACTTCGTAAATGCTATCCACAGATCTTACATCGAACCAATTTTTAATCACACCCCTACATGTTTTCAGGGCATGCAAAAATATTGAGTATTAAAGTCATTCCTTGCAATTAAACCGATTGCTATAATCGGCAACTATGTCTTCTCAAAAGATAAAGAGTCTGTCTGCGGATTAAGGCTTCGTCGATTTTTGGGATTATTTTGGCCGATTTTCGATTCAAATTTGGGGGATAATATACGCAAGTTGATATTATCCCCCAAATTTGAATCGAAAATCGGCTCAAAAGAACCCAAAAATTGACAGAAGCTTAATCCACAGACAGACTCAAAGGAAATTATGGAGACTCTTCCGGCAGAGCAAGAAGAACTTAAACTCGACCCTCAGCGTATCCCCAACCATATCGCTATTATCATGGATGGTAATCGGAGGTGGGCCAAACGCAAAGGCGTGCCTGCAATGGTGGGCCATTGGAATGGGGCCGAGGCGCTTTCAAGAATTGTTGAAAATGCTGCATCATTGGGAGTTAAAGTCCTGACAGTCTTTGCGTTTTCAACGGAAAATTGGAAACGGCCTGATGAAGAAGTCGACTCTCTCATGCGTCTTTTTCAAATGTACCTGAGTGGCAATAAAGACCGCATGATCCGTGAAGGGGTCCGACTAGCGACCATTGGAGATCTTCGCCGGCTCTCGGCTGATGTCAAACAAACATTAGCTGATGTCAAAAAAGTCACGGCTGGAGGAGATCGAATCGATCTCGTCCTCGCGATAAACTATGGAGCTCGTGATAACATACGAAGGGCAATGGCGAGTATTGTCGAAGATTGTATAAGCGGTCGTATCAATAAAGAAGATATTTCAGAAGCGCTCATTAGTCGTTATTTAGATACAGCCCCTTGGAAAGATCCTCAACTTTTGATCCGGACTAGTGGTGAGCAGAGAGTAAGCAATTTTTTACTTTGGGAGATTTCGTATGCAGAGGTATATATTACCGAAACTTTATGGCCCGATTTTAACGAACAAGAATTAATCAAGGCTATTGCCGAATATCAGAAACGAGAGAGGCGTATAGGATGTTAAAAAACACTCGAAAAAATGAATTTTATCACCGTTTATGGGTCTCCGCCCTTTCGATTTCGATCGTCGCCTTTCTCGTGGGTTTTGCTTATCACCCTTGGGCCAATGTGCTGCTGATATTGGCGATCGGTATTTTGACAGGAGTGGGCGTATGGGAATATGCCCAACTGGCAAAATCAAAGGGGATTAAGCCATCGACGAATCTCATGATCGGTGTCGCTGTGCTCGAGGTTTTGGCCTTCTATATTTCGCTGGCGTATCCCCAATGGTCGAACCTTGCACTCATGATCATCGTTTTGGGATTCATTTCGTTTTTTCTTGTCCGTTTTCTCCGACCAGAAAATGCTCTTCTCAATGTGGCTGTCGAATTTTTCGGCGTTTGTTATTTAGCGATCCCGTTTAGTTTTATTTTAGCAATTCTATATCCGCGCCCTGAACTTGCCGATGGAAGATGGTGGCTTTTTTATCTGATCGCTGTCACGAAGATCACCGATGTCGGAGCCTATTTTGTCGGAAAGCTATTTGGAAAGCATCCCTTAGCACCGCATCTAAGCCCCCGCAAAACGGTTGAAGGTGCGATCGGTGGCTTTTGCTTTGCTGTAGCGCTCAGCATTCTCTTTTGCAGCATTGGACGTACGGTCGGTTGGGAGCTTTCTTTCTGGCATGCCGCGTGGCTTGGCATGGTGATCGGTGTTTTAGGTCAGATTGGCGATTTGGCCGAATCACTGCTCAAGCGGGATGCTGCGGTTAAAGACAGCAATCGAATCCCTGGCATCGGCGGCGTCTTGGATCTGCTGGATTCTGTTCTCTTTACTTCACCCGTTGTTTACTTTTTCATTCGGTCGATATGATTGAGAAATTTATTGAGATAGGTTCATGATTATAACCATTGACGGTCCTGCAGGTACGGGTAAAACAACGGTCGCTAAAAAGACCGCGGACCGTTTAGGACTGCCGTATTTCGATACGGGAGCGATGTACCGCGCTGTTGCTTTTCTGATACTGCATGAGAAAATTCCTCTTTCGGATGAAAAAAAAATTTCTGAACTGCTCGCGAATTTTGATTTCGAAATTCGGGATCAGGGAGGGGAAACTGAACGAAAATACTTGGTCAATGGACGAGACGTCACCGATGTCATTCGATCGCAAGCCGTGACGAATATCGTTTCCCCTATCTCAGCGCTGCACGCTGTGCGAGAAGCTCTCTGGGTCATTCAACGAAATTTTGCCCGTAAACGCGGCGGTGTTTTTGAAGGACGCGATATGGGCTCTGTTGTTTTCCCCAAAGCACCGATCAAGATCTTTCTCATCGCTCGTCCAGAAGTCCGCGCTGAAAGACGTCTTGCAGAACTCCAAGTCAAAAGACCAGAAGAAGCCCGCGATATGAATCATCATCAGATGCTGGAAAACATCATGAAAAGGGATCAGATCGATTCCTCGCGTGCTTTAGCTCCGCTCATTTGCCCGCCGGATGCTTATGTCATTGACACATCGAATATCTCCATTGATGAAGTTGTTCAAAGGATCATCGAGTACAGAGAGAAAAAAAACTTAAAACCAATATGGATTCAATCCAGGAGTATCACTTTTCTCTATCGCTGTGTGATTTTTTTTGCCTGGCTGATTGGAAAGATCTTCTACCGATTAAAAGTCTATGGACTTGAGCACTATTATCCTCGGGGTGCAATCTTGGCATCCAATCACACCTCATTTCTAGATCCGCCGATTATTTCTGCCAGCTGGCCTGAAGAAGTCCATTTCCTTGCCAGGCAAACGCTTTTTAAAAACCCGCTGTTTGGTGCGTTCATCCGCAACTTAAATGCCCATCCTGTGAGCGGTCAGCCAGGCAACATTGAGGTGATGAAAACGATCGTCTCTCTTTTAGAGCAGGGAAAAAAAGTCGTCTTATTCCCTGAAGGAACCCGGTCAAAGGATGGCGACCTCCACCCTTTTAAACCCGGCATCAGCATGCTCGTTGCCCGGTCTAAGTCTGCCATTATTCCTGTCTATATCGACGGTGCATACCGCGCTTGGAACCGGTATCAAAAAATTCCACGCTTCTTTGTCAAGGTGGCATGTGTTTTCGGCACACCCATCACATGGGAGTCGTTTTCACACCTCGATAAAAAAGAGGCACAGAAACAAATCACTGAAAAATTACATGCCGCTATTTTGGGTCTTAAAAAATGGGTTGAGGAGGGAGCTCAGGGCACTCCGCCTTAGAAGCTATTTTTGTACGTCTCTAAACGATTGATCCACCCTTTGAGCCACCGCGCTTCATCTCTTTCAGGCGGAGAATTCTGCACACGCCGAGCCAGCACTATTTTTGCCGACGCAATAAAGTCATCGACGCTGTTTTTAGATGAGGCAGGCATCAGCTGCAGCACTTGCAAAAGCCCCCAGCCTTGCCCTTTGTACCGTTCTGTTAAAGAAGTTCCTTCTCCTTTGAAGTTCACATAGTCGATCAAAGCATAGAGGCCTTGCGGGTCTTTGGCAAGTTGATTGAATGTTGTAGTGATTTTTTCTCTTTCTTTCGGAGAAAGGTTTTCAATCATCTGGGGAAGCGCTTTTTCTAACCGGTGGGTGATAAAGAGTGCTTGGAGATGGCGGGTCTCATAGAGAAAATGCCGCAGCTCTTTCATCCGTGGACTGTGGAAATCAGCATAAAACTCATCGCGACTGTTCCATGGACACTCGGCTTGGAGCCAAACTGGGATCTTTGCTTTTTGCGTTTTTAGATAAGCGACAAGAGGAGGAAATCCCTCGACAAACCTGTCTTGTTTTCCCACAGGATACCAAATGAAATGGCCGATGCCCAGCGAGGGAAAGTTCTCATTTTCCCCCCAATGCGTCAGTCCTACTAAAGTCCCCCCACATTCGTTAATCCAAATCTTCGCGCCGATCTGCTCAGCGGTTTCAGGAGAGACTGAAATGGCATAAGTCTTTGCTGCTAAGAGCGCGAACCATAGTAATTTTTTCATCCGTCCTCCGGCGGAAACCCGGCCCTTAAGGGCCGGGTATTTCAAAATTCGGATTGGCGGGAGTTCGAAGCTCTCGCCAACCATGCAAAATCCCAGGCCTTAAGGCCTGGGTTCATATTTGCGGCCAAGAGGAGTTGAACCTCCACCGAGTTGCCCCGACTAGAACCTGAATCTAGCGCGTCTGCCAATTCCGCCATGGCCGCAGTATAAGTACACAGGAGGGCCAGTATAGGGGTGTGATTAAAAGTTGTACATAGCTAAGCAGCCACTTGAGTAGGGTTCAATTATGAAAGGCCCATCACTGCTGGTGCAAGTTCTTAGCTCTTCTATTCATACGGACCATGAGGACATAGAGACCAAAAAATACTATAGACACAACAAAGCAGCTCTCAGTAAACATGGTGCTCCATGTGAACCTTTAAACATGTAGTTCGTTCAAACGAATTCTTTAAGTAATGGTCACAGCTGTGGGAGTAGGCACTTCTTCTAAAAATCTGGTGTAAAACAAATGTCGTCAATGCTGTCACTGTTATTAATATTTTTTGCGGTGTTGTAATGCCCTGATACACGTTGGGAGCGTGCCTTGCTCTCGCAAGAGGAGTAGCCATAAAGACCTCCTTGTTTAAAGCGATGCAATAAGCGTAATCGCGATTAAGATTTTAGGTCAACTCAAGGTCCAATTCATCTGTTTTTATGATGTTTTTGATTCTCAAATATTTTATTTCCACCATTTTTAGTTGCACCCCTCTGCATGGGGCGATCTTGCTTTTTCTGGAACCACTTGTTACAATGAACCTATTGAGGTCGATATGAAGCTAATTACCGAAGAGACATTTGAAACTGAGATCAGCAAAGGCGTTGTCCTCGTCGACTTTTATGCCGACTGGTGTGGTCCTTGTCGCATGATCGCTCCCCTCCTCGAGGCGCTATCTAAAGAGTTTCAAGGCCAAGCCTCCATTGTCAAATTAGATGTTGACCATGCTCAAAAAATTGCCTCAACCTATAAAGTCATGTCGATTCCTACACTGATTCTTTTCCGTGATGGAAAAGAGGCGGGCCGCATCGTGGGAGTCTGTGATGCTAAAGCGTTAAAAGAATTTATTTTGTCAGCTAAACGCTGACAGAGATGCTGAAAGTGACTGCTCTCTCCCATAAATGGGAGGGAGCCTTCACGTTTAGCGATTGATATAATATTTGGTAACATACAAGTCTGTGTATGACTGATAGCTAGGCCTAGCTAAGTTGCAATAAAAATTTACATCGAAATGGATCAAGATAGCCGGCAAAAATCCTATATTTTCATGAATGTAACCGTTCGAGATGCCCCTCAATGTTGTGTCAATAACATAAGAGATACCTTTTTGTAAGTGTCCCAACCCAAATATTAGAGAGCTGATACTAATACGTGTAATTTTACTAATAGGCGAATCGATAATCTCCGGTGAGGCTAGCTTTGTTACTCTTAACCCCAGTTTAGGCAACTGCCTCAGAAATCCTTCTTGCAAAATTACTCTAAATATAAATTCTTCTAAGAACGCTACTCCTAAAGCACGTAACCAAGGATTGTTGATTTGAGCTAACTTTAAGAGGGGCTTAATTAGAGCGACAGTTTTCTCATTTATTTTCTTTAAGAAATTCGGGACAGAGACTCTCTTGTCAAAACCTTCTATAGAGCTATGAAAGGGTTCTATGCCTTTCAAAACCAGTATACCCTCTATCGCAATCCAGAAAAGATGTTTGCACACGAATTGAGACAACGATGTTGTTTCCCCTTTAAAGAGAAGAGCAATATTGAGAATCAAAACAACAGGTCTCAAATTCCGTCTGATGTCTGATACGCGATTAGGCGCCAAACCCGTCACTTGTGAAATACTGTCTTTGTACTCATATTGAAGTTGCCTTAGAATCGTTTGAGTAATCCCGCTAATTGTTGCAATACCAATTGATAACGCAAATTTAGCACCCTGATGGATGATTTTTCCATAGCCTGCGTTAGATATTAAAAGCATTGAAATCATAAAATCCTTTTTATTAGTCTTAAAGCTCTCTGTATGGGAGGAGTATTATAGGTTGTAAATGCCTAAAGTTTCAAGAGATTACCCTAAGTGTATTCCTAAGAAGGTATTGTCAAGTTAATTCTCCGTCCACTCAAGCACATTGCGGATGATCGACCAGCGGCGCGTCTGAGGCGTCTCGCTGTCTGTTTTTCCTAGGATCCAGAGATCGTATTGGCGCTGGGTAAACCGTTCATTTGTCTTTAACGTCAGCCATTGGTTGAGATAGCAAAGCATTTGGTCGGAACCGAGTGCCACGGCGTAGCCTAGGCTGTCTCGCGCGATCTCTGGCTTTGGGGCGACAACGGTAAAATTCGGGTAATTCAAACTCCACGCGATCGATTGGGGTTCTCCGCGGAGTAAAACATCATTAGGATGGTTGACGACATACTCTTCGTAGTTGTCGATGGTGGCAATTTGATCTTCCGGGATGAGCGCGCGGGCTAAGGTTTCATACGAAGATCCTTTCCGGACAACGACCTTTACATGGGGATGTTTCAGGATATTAGAGATGCTAGTGTAGGTATGGCTGAATTTTTTTCTCATCACAAAGACGATCTTGGAGTCTAGGTAAGGATGAGAAAAACACATTTTTTTCAGGCGGGATTCTGTGATCGAAACTCCTGCCATCGCAATATCATAGAGCCCCGAACTCAGCTCTTCTGCAAGGCGGTTAAAATGGAGAGGAACGAGTTCGAGGTCGCATTGAAGGTCTTGGGCTAGCATATAGGCAAACGACATGTCGTAGCCAATCATTTTTTGGTTGGATCCTAGGAAGCTGAAAGGGATCATTTCAGGATTGTAGCCGATACGGAGAAGTTTCGATTGAAGAACTCTGGTAAACGTATCGCCTGTCCTGTCGCCTGCTCTGGGCTCGGGAAGTGCGTCGTGTTCGGTATAGACTTTGACTTTAACGGGGAGGTTGATCTGAAGATCGCAGATGCTCTTGGTCGGATTGGAGATAGAGGGAAGCATGATCCATGATTTAAACGCAAAAAAGAAGGCGATGACTGGGATCAGTGTCACGGCTGATCGTTTGGCGACGGTGGCAAAGTCAAAGCGGAGAGCGCCGTGGCAAGCTAGAGCAATCAGCAATGCTAAGCTTGAGATTTCCATGACGGAGACAAGCGATTGAAACCCGGCGGTGAATGGAAGTGTCGTCAGATAGGTTTCGATCGCATTTAAAGGCAATCCTAGCGTGTCGAGCAAGAAATTGAGGGAATTGATCCAAGAACCGAGGCCGACAGCGCCTAGGCTGGTCAGAAACGTTGTAATGAAGAGCTGCAGCTGCGATCCAAGAGAAAGCGGCATGTGATAGAAAATCGAAATGAAGAATACAAATACAGTGATAAAGAGAGAACCTAAAGGGAGGTTGAAAATAATCGAGACGATTCCTTGAACCTGGTCTTGAAAAACGGCATCTTTTTTATAGAGCTTTTCTGATTCTTGTTTGATGAGTTCGATGATAAACGGAAGAGTCACAATGGTGACGTTGGTGGTAAAGGCGAGCACCATGATGGGAGTGAGGTCTTTGATCCATTTTGATGCAGGAAGCCCTGTCAGCATCGATACAATCCGGGGAATGACCCAAAAAACAAGCAGGCAGATGCATAGAATATATAGGATAAGATAAGTGCTTAGCTGTTTGACGGTCGCGATTTGGATCATTCCGACACGGTCGGCGATGATCAAAAAGGTTCCCAGCGGTGTAATTCTGCTGATCCATCCTGTCATCCGGGTAAATGCTTCAACGAGGGCGTCCAAAAAAGAAAGAACGGTTTGTTTTTCCCTCAGGTGCATCAGCGCAATCCCGAGTAGCAGTCCAAACATCACAACGGCCGGAACCATGTTGTTCGAGAGTGCATAGAAAATATTGTCTGGGATCAAAAGTTCGGCAAAGTTAATGGTGCTGGGAGCCAGTGTGCTATAGGAGGAGTGGACAGTTCCTTGAGAATGAGGAAATAAAAACACCGTCATGTAGATCATGCTAATGTTGATCACCCAGATGCCAGCAATGAAGAGCAGTCCCTTTTTTAGAATCTGTTTGGCAGCGCCGGTCGCTAGCCGTCCAATGCCATGAATCACCGCGCAAATCAAGTAGGGGATCGTGGTGATCTTCAAGATCATGATGTAGGCATTTTCTAGCGGCGCAAAGGCGTGGCACAGATCGCCGAGAAATAGGCCGACGAAGATCCCGAGCAGGGTGGCGATGAGCATTTGGAGGGTCAAAGAGCTGCGAAAAAGAGCAAGCACAGGGTAAGCCTTGTATTAATTTCTATACTGTGGGGCGGTGAATTTTTTCATTTTGACCTGCGTCAAAGCCCCGGGGTTTGTCTATCAAAAAGAGGGCAGTATTATTAATACGGCCTCCTT
>DASUCX010000072.1:0-5251 GCA_036275855.1 Rhabdochlamydiaceae bacterium | reverse complement strand
CTACATTTCAGCTGCGTGAAAGCTGCCTAATTTCCACGATCGCAAATAGCATAGTATTAGGCAAATACAATGCTGTTTGCGATCGTGGAAATTAGGCGCTTTGACGCGCTCAAATGTAGGGTTTTTACTGAGGATTGGTATAAATACAGCCAGCTTTACGATCGATTAGCCCAGGGACTTTGGCGCGATCCCATCCCTATTCTTATTCATGACAGAGCACTAGACTCCTAATTCCGATAGACTTCTCTGCGGTGACCTATCTTAACAATGAGAATGAATAGTTTTTCCTCATGGACGGTGTATAAAATACGATAATCTCCCTGCCGAACTCGGTAGATATCGATATCACTGCCTTTGAGCTTTTCATGACCATTTGGAAATGGATCGAAGGCCAATTTTTCTGCTCGTTTGATGATTTTTTTCACATCAGATTTTGGAATGGATTCCAACTGCTCATCAGCGGCTCTGCTAAAATGGACTTTAAATTTCACAGTTTAAGCTTGCGTTTGATGGTTTCCAATGAAATAGTACCATGTTTTTTGGTGTCGGCAAGTGCTTTTCTGGCATCGGCTAAGTCAATTTGATCCTCAATGGCTTTCAACGCCTCAAGATCCTCAATGGAAATAATCGCAACGACTTTCTTCCCCTTCCTTGTCAGGATGGCTCTTTTGCCAGCATAGATTACCTCATTGGCAATATCAGCCAAATGACTTCTGGCCTCAGAAAAAGAAATCTCTTCAGAAAACGAGAATGTAGTCATATTAACCTCATGTGTACATATAGTACCATATGTCCACTATGTACTCAATGTAAAAACATAAGATACTTATAATCAAATAATTGTGTTTTCTTTGATAGTTTTCAGGAGCCACTGGAGATTGGATTCGAGTTTCTTCCCATGAATCTATCCGCAAAGTCAAAAAATTGGATTTTGCAGATATACCGCGACCGCTCCAAAAATGTGAAAAATGCCAAGCAGATGCCTTGAAAAGGAAGAACTTCCCCTAAAAATAGACGCAGCACTCATCAAAAAGCGCTATCCGGCCGCTTTTATTAACCCGCCAGTCAAAAATGAGACAAAGAGCGCCAGCGAGACAAAGCCGGATCAAAGCGAAGCGGTCTGAATGAGGAGCTCATAGTAGAACTATGAGTGACGAAGAAGATTGATATGGCAAAGTCGCTAGCCCAGCAATTTGTCTCATTTTTGACTGGGGGGGGGTTAATAGCAGCCCTACAGATTTTTTGTCTACGCAGACTTCATCCACCGGATAGACTGCCCGTGATCTGGAGCGATGAAGTTGTTTAAGTTCCGGCTTATGAGACTTTCGTGGAGATGTTTGACGGGATCATCGATCCCTTCATCTGTCAGGCGGAAGGTTCCAAAATGGATCGCCATGCTGAGTTTAGATTCTAAATCGAGGTGGGCCTGAACCGCCTCTTCGGGATTCATATGGAATTCTTTCATGAACCAACGGGGTTCATAAGCACCGATCGGCAGTAAACACAGGTCCATCGCCCCATACCGCTCTTGGAGCATCTTAAAATGAGTTCCATAGGCGGTATCTCCGGCAAAAAAAAGCTGGCAGGTGTGAGACTTGAGGATAAATCCTCCCCAAAGGGCCTTGCAATAGTCTAAAAGGCCTCGTCTGGACCAATGTTTGGCTGGGGTCATGATAACCGATTGGTGGGTATTTAAATGGTGCTGTTGCCACCAGCCTAATTCGATCACAGAGCGAACTCCTAGAGAGTGGAGCAGTTTTCCGTTTCTCAAAGGGGCGATGAAGAGTGGCTGGTCTCTTTTCCAAAGGTTTTGAATCGACGGAGCATCCAAATGGTCGTAGTGGTTATGACTGAGCAAAACGACATCGATTTTAGGAAGATCTTCAAAAAGGATCCCAGGAGCCCGGACTCTTCTGGGTCCGAGCAAAGAATACGGCCCGGCAACATCTGAAAAGATGGGGTCGGTGAGGACATTGAGGTTGGTCAGTTGGAGAAGGACGGTGGAATGGTTGATGAAGGTCGCGCAGACTTCATTGGGGCCGATTTGGGAGGGCAGATTGGCTTTGAGGGTGTTTTCGACTCGCTTGGGCCAGGGCGTCGGCCTATTTTTCATCTTCCATCGCAAGACATCTAAAAAACCCTTTGACTCAACGGTCTCTAAATTTTCAAAACGGTTTTTCATCGTGTTAACCTGAGTGTTGGGTTCAGTTTATAGAAGGTTGTTGCAGATTTCGAGGCAATTTTTGTAAATTTTGGCACGTTCAATAGACCTCTTGCGTAACTCAGGTTCTGTCAATTTTCGGGTTCTTTTGAGCCTACTTTTCGACTTTTTTTCGCAGGGGTCATATCAACTCGCGTATATGACCCCCGCGAAAAAAATCGAAAATAGGTCAAAATAATCCCGAAAATCGATGAACCCTGAGTCTAATAGCTGAAAGCACCTATGGACGTGCCAAAATTTGCAAAAAGTGACCGAAAGGTGCGGCAAGGCTCTATAAACTGAACCCAAAACTCAGGTTGTTAATCACCTTTTGCCAGATGATCTGTCCAATGAAGGATCCAGCTATTAAATTGCTCTATATAGGAGGAAAAATCATTATCAAAAATAGGAGGAGCATGTCTTAATAGCTGAAGGCTTGATTCATGCTTTTTTAAGCATTTAAGAAGCTCAACAACTTTTGTGCTTTCTGACAATTTTTCAGTCAATAGGAGGCATTCTCTCAGATCGAGCAATATTTTAAAAATCTGGTGCCATGGTTTATACGTAGGGATGGGGTTTAATGCATTAATTAAAGGGGTATTCTCCTTTAGACGATATCTCTGTTGATTGCCTTTCCGAAATTTTTCAAAAAGGTTTCCTAAATATAAATCATCAAGCATCTCAGTAAGGCTACTTTTGGAATAATTAGTCTCTTCAGAAATTTGTGCAATTGAAAAATCGATATTCGGATGAACGAGAAAGAATGTCAAAATATCGGCTCTAGACCCTGTGCCAAAAATAGATCGGACCCGGATATTCAATAAAGCCGCTGATTTGTTTGGCCGCAAGATAGATTTATTGCGGAGTTTAATGTTCAATGGAGATGCGGGAGCAAAAACAGGCCACTTTGAGTTTGAAATCTGATTGAAAATTGTAGCATATTTAGAGAAACAGTTCTTGGATTGCTCGGAAAAATCATTGATCAGGGATTTTAAACGGCTTACTGAAATAAAACGAGAGTATTTAAAACACCAGTCAAGTGACTCATCACGTAGACGCGGATCTGCTTCGCTTAATACAGCTGTTAGTATGAGCAACTCTTCGATCAAAATTAAAAATTTTTGATGGTGATGTTTAACTCCGGCTACTCCCAATTCAGTCCATAGACTCCACGCTAAATTAAGTAGATTTTGATCCAATTGTTTAAACATCTGCATAGAGGTTTTTGATTGCTTGCTTGATTTCATTTTCGAAGTCAGGAGAAACATCGTGGGTGATGCACCAAGCTTTGGCTTGTTGCAATTCTTCTAAAGTGGGTACTAAAGCTCGTAGATCTAAAAAATGTTTGCTGTGAGGGCCTTGGTCTACGCTGGCATAGAGCTTAAAACAAATCTGATCAAAGCGGTCGGCTAAATAAACGGTAAGCCCTCGATATCTTCGGCAATGCAGCCGATCGACAAATCCTTTGGGTAAGCCCGCTTTTAATAACGAACTTGGCCCTATGTTTAGCCACTCTTTTCCTAAATTAAGTGCTTGTCCCACATCATTGACAGCTTGGATCAGCTGAGGGGGTAGAGGATTAGCTGTAAACAGCTCTCGATCCTTAATCAGGGCCACGATATCCAAATCTTTTGTTGTGCGGTCAATCAGCCCTAAAAGAAGTAAACTTCCGCCGCCAATGGCAACAACTTCATAATGAAGCCCTCGATCGGCTAAAAGCTGTCCAAGAATTTCTAAGGCACCCTCTAGTTTCGTTAAATCGATTTTCATGTAATCAACCGGTTAAACCGTTCGTTTTGAATGGATAAACCTAATGATATGATGTTCTCTCATTTATAGCAATAGGGTGTCATAATCTTGAAATTAAGGTGGTTATGATATTTTCAGTAGAGAAAACTGACTTAAGGCGGTGATGGCTGCAGTCTCTGCACGGAGGATATTTTCATGCAGGAAGATGGGATGCGCTTTAAACGTTTCTTTTAAGAGCGCTGTCTCTGCTAGAGAAAACCCTTTCTCGGGGCCGATGAAAAAGGTGACGGATTTTTCAAAGGGACCTTTTAACGGGGCATGCGTTGAGAGGTCTCCAAAGAAGAGTGAGCCGGAAGGTGGGGGCCATTTTTCAAGAGCGGGCTTGAGGATGATTTTGGGAAGGTAAAGTCTGCCGCATTGCTTGAGGGCGCTGATCACGATGGTGTCAAGCCGATGGAGCTGAGAGGGAGAGAGCTCTTTTTTTTCGCTCCGTTCTCCAGGAAAAAGCCAAAATTCTGTTGTGCCAAGCTCGGTCGCTTTTTCAAGGGTCCACTCCAAAGAAGCGGGTCGTGTGAGGGCTAAAGCGAGGATGATGGTTTGTTCAGGAGGAGGAGTTTTTTTGTGGGTCAAGATTTTGAGCTCGCAGCTTTTTTTATTGAGAGAGGTGACTTCGGCTACAACGAACTCTCCTTGCCCGTTGACAATTTCAATGGTTTCTCCAAGACGGATGCGCATCACCTTTGCGAGATGATGAAACTCTTCACCTTTCAAGGAGAGGGTGTTTTTGAGTGGAGCTGCGATGAAAAACCTATCGGCTGGCATGGGTGAAAAATTCCTGAGGCGAATTAAATGAGCCGATATTGAGGGCGCTTAATTTGGAAAAATGTTTTTGGGCCTTGAGATTCTGCGTAAAGTCGACAAGTAGTTTGAAACGATAGTCAGGGGCAAGCAGCTCATCGAATGATTTCACTTCAATTTCAGATGAGGCAAACGAAGAGGGGACGAAGGCTGTGATGTGCTCGCGAGGATAAAGAGCTCGGATTTGGGGGATTGAAGCTTCTGCTGAGGCTTTGTCGGGGAAAATAAAGGCAACCGCATCGTGCCGGAATTTTTTAGTAATCTTGCCAGGCTGCTGCTGCTTCCACCTGTTGTGGATCCAGAGCCACTCATGAGGCCGCTCCTTGATGGAGGCTTCGAAGATAGCTAAGACCTCTCGCATTTGAATGTGCGGATCTTCGGTGGGCAAAATGGGATCGCTGTAGTGGATCGTGTATCTGCCGAATTCCCGTTTTGTGGTAGCGA
>DASUCX010000071.1:0-5275 GCA_036275855.1 Rhabdochlamydiaceae bacterium | reverse complement strand
GTATGCGTTTTGGTGCTGGATGATCGGCTTTTTACTCGCGTTTATGCCGCTTTATTTTTTGGGGCTCATGGGAGCAACACGCCGTTTAGACCATTATGATGCAACAACTGGATGGCAGCCGCTCTTTATCGTTGCAGCAGCTGGAGTTATCTTGATATCGATCGGTTTTTTCTTCCAGGTCTTGCAGATGATCGTTAGCCACCGGCAGCGGAAAGAAAATTTAGATGCCACGGGCGATCCCTGGAATGGCAGAACACTCGAATGGTCCATTCCATCTCCGCCTCCGGAATATAATTTTGCAGTCATTCCTCATGTTCATGATATCGATGCATTTTGGAGCATGAAACACGAAAGGACCAAACATAAGCTGCATTACGATGATATTTTAATGCCTAAAAATACACCACTTGCTGCTCTCATCGGTGGATTTTCTTTTTTAATGGGCTTTTGTCTGATCTGGCATATCATGTGGCTGGCAGGCCTTAGCTTGGCAGGGGTGATTATCTGTATGGTGATCCGTTTAGCGGAGAAAAACACCGAGCATCTGATCTCGGCCAAAGAAGTCAAGAGGTCAACATGACAGCCGTTCATGAAAAACATCTCGAAGAGACCTATTCGAAAACAGTCTTTGGATTTTGGTCGTACCTCATGACAGACTGTATTCTTTTTGGCACACTTTTTGCGACCTATCTTGTTTTACGTAACAACACTTTTGGTGGACCGAGTGCCAAAGAGCTCTTCAGCATGCCGTTTGCACTGACAGAAACGTTGATTCTTTTGACCAGCAGTTTTACCTGCACACTTTCCAAGCTCGCTGTTTACCGCGGTGACAAAAACAAGGTGATCGCTTGGTTTGCCGTGACATTCCTCTTGGGGCTTGCCTTTATTGCCATGGAGCTCAATGAATTTTCCCATTTGGTCCATGAGGGAAATAGCTGGAGAAGAAGTGGCTTTTTAACGGCCTTTTTTACGCTGGTCGCTACCCATGGGCTTCACATTTCAACCGGACTTTTATGGATGGTCATTTTGATCATTCCCGTCTGCCGGCATGGATTGACGCCCGTTTCTCTGAAACGGCTGACGTGTCTGCGGATGTTCTGGCACTTCTTGGACATCGTCTGGATCTTTATTTTTACCATCGTCTACCTGATGGGGGCGCTATGAAAAAATTCTTAATCAGGGCAGAAGAGAAGGGGACAGGGAAATTTTATCTGCTGGGATTTTTGCTCTGTCTTGTTTTAACACTCGCTGCCTACCTTTTGGTAGTCGAGAAGCTCCTTTCGGGAATGACGTTGATCCTGGCAATTCTGGGGCTTGGAGTGATCCAGATGGCTGTTCAGCTGATTTTTTTCATGCATCTGGGCAGCGAATATGCCGATGGCAAAGCAAAGCACCATTGGAATTTTCTCATGTTTTTCTTCATGATCATGGTGCTGGTGATCATCGTATTTGGTTCGCTTTGGATTATGTACACGTTAAATTACCGCGAAATGCCCCCAATGGACATGGAGAAACATGGTTAAGAAGCATATTGTCCTTACCAAACCCGGAATCATCCTCGGCAACATCATTACCACTGCTGCGGGATTTGCTCTTGCATCTCGAGGAAATATCGATTACTCGCTCTTTCTCATGACCTTGATCGGCCTTTCGTTTATTATTGCTTCATCATGCGTTTTTAATAATATTATCGACCGGCATGTCGATGCCCAGATGGCCCGAACAAAAAACCGCGGCCTGGCAACGGGAGAAGTCTCCTGCAAAAGCGCGATCATCATGGGGGTGGTCCTAGGACTCTTTGGCGCCTGGATCCTCTTTTCCTATACCAATCTATTAGCGCTCTTGATTGCCACTTTCGGCTTTTTGATCTATGTTTTTCCTTATAGCTACGGCAAATATCGCACGAGTTACGGGACATTGATCGGAAGCATTGCAGGCGCTGCGCCTCCGCTTGTCGGTTACTCTGCTGTCACAAATCGCTTCGACCTCGGAGCGTTGCTTCTTTTTTTGATCGTTGTTTTCTGGCAAATGCCCCACTTTTATGCGATTGCGATTTATCGGCTCCATGACTATAGCCGCGCAGGCGTGCCGGTCTTGCCGGTCAAGCAAGGGATCCGTACCACAAAAGTTCACATGGTGTTGTATACGATCGCTTTTATCATCGCTGCGCTTCTACTACCCCTTCTGAACTTCACAGGATATGTCTATTTTGGGGTAGCAGCGATTCTAGGACTGATCTGGCTTTGGCAATGCCTTCAGGGCTTTAAATGCAAAAATGATGCCGTCTGGGCACGCAAGGTCTTTCTCTTCTCCCTCGTGGTTATCATAGGGCTCTGCCTCTCAATGGGCCTGGACGTGATTTAATCTCTACAGCCACAGGTCTGATGACAGCCGCAATGCTCGTCTACAATCTTACAATTCGGCTCGCACACGCAGGCGGTATCTCTGTTTTGGCATTTTGAACAGCAGGAGGCCATGCCAGCCATCAGGATCAGAGCAAATAAGAGCTTTTTCATACACTTCCTTTATATTTAATAAGCAGCCATTGATTTTTGCCGAATTTTTTCAGACGGACAAGAGAGAATGCGCCTTTTAGCTTCTTCCCTTTTAGAAAGAAATGAAAAGCTCCCTTCTTGAGCCCTGCGAGAATCGCTTTTTCAGATGCGTTAGCATTTTGGCCATCCACATCATAGGTCCCGCGGTCCCAGATCTTCACCCTGCCTGCGCCGTAACCCTCGGGAATCACTCCTTCGAAATCTTTATAGTCGTAAGGATGGTCTTCGACCATGATGGCCAGCCGTTTGATCTTCGGGTCCATGGACGGTTTTTTGGGGATGGCCCAACTTTTTAAGACGCCTTCGGCCTCTAGGCGTAAATCATAGTGCAAATGGGTCGCATGGTGCTCTTGCACGACAAAGATCAGCTTCTTACTTTTTTCTTTTTTGATTTTGGCAGCCGGTTCTTTAGACGATTTGAGATTTCGCTTGGATTTGTATTTTTTAAGTTTCATTTTAGAAGTTGGTCCCAAGCTCGAGCATGACTTGGTGCGATTGGTATTTCGCACCAAACTGTCCCTGATATCTTACATCAACGTACGGTTTTTCGGGATCATGATGAATAAAGAGCATTGAAAACTCTGCTACGCCTAAGTTTTGAGCTCCTGAGAGTGTATTGACGGTAAAAGAGTTAGGCGATCCACTTACGAAAGCCTGGATCGACCCAGTATGAAATGTCTTTTGATAGGCATAAGAGATTTTTTCACGAAAAACAACGCGGCCCCATGTGCACTGAGCGATTTGATAGAATCGAAGGCCCGTTTCAGCTCGAACCTCAGAACAGAATCTTCCTTTTTGCCTCATATCGAAAGATCCTGCGTCGCGCTCACGGAGGCCATGCTCCCAATTGGCGACCCAGTCTCCAGAGAGAAATGGCTCAATTCCAAACCAGTTAAGGTCGCCTTCACACTCCCAATACCCATCGTAGCCGACTTCAAAGTGGGGGGCCATTTGCCATCCATGGGTATTCGATTTGGCGGTCGCATCTCGGCCAGCAATTTTTCGTTGGTTAAACGTATTGTAATAACCTCCCCAGATTCCAAGATCAAAGTACCACTTGGAGGCGTTCAATGTCCCATAGAGTGTTAAAAAACCCTGATTGACTTTTCCATGTCCTGCATTTTTGTGAATATGGGTATACACGTAGGCTAGGCCAAACCCAATGACATCGTCTCTTTCCGTCGTGTACTCGATGCCGCCGACGGCTGCTCCGACTCCCAAGTTAAAAGCTGGAGTTTTAGCGTATTCCCCATAAGGAGTGATCCAAATGGTGAAGGGGTCTCTACCACACTGTGGTTCTTCCGGGGGTGTCTCAGATGGACGGGTTGGTTTTTGATTAAAGCGCGTTTCGGAAGCATCCGTAAGAAGCTGATCTGGGGCGAGAGCGACTGTTTTTTCTGTCGGCGGCTCTGGATGAAACCGTTTTTGCCTCAAATGGTCTACGAGCGCCTGGCTTGAAGAGAGATACCCATTTTGAGAGGCATAGGTCGTTAGAGCGTTCTGCTCGATCCCATCCTTGGCGTAGAGAAAGCTGGAGATTAAACTGCTTAGAACTAATATCTTAAGAGATCGGGGCATTAAGCTCCTAGGAAAAGAAATAGGGGCTGAGTCCAGCCCCTTTCATTACTTAGCGCACTTCTTGCAGGATCTGCAATGGAAGATCTGTTGCACTGCAGCAAGTCCAACGAGAATGAAGATGATTCTGAGCAAAATTGGCATTCCGCCGAAGATGAATCCGAGAAGATTAAAATCTGCGACCCCGATAAGGCCCCAGTTAATTCCTCCGATCCACAATAAAACTGCTGAAATAACGTTGAGTTTTTTCATGGGCTCTCCTCTTTTATGAGCTAATTCCTAAATAGTCGGTTTGCCTCTTTTAACTCAAATTAATTTTTAAGACACCAGTATCCTGTTGCTTATTTCAACAGGGTGCCAATGCAGATCGCAATCCCAAACCCGACTAGAAAAGTCCCCGTCGTGTGGTTGATCCAGGTCATGACTTTATGATTGGCTTTCTTTTTATATCCCATAAAACAGAGGCATACCAGCAGCCAGCAGACAACCGAACCGACCAAGACCCCTAAGATGTATTCGATATGTTCGAAAAATGTGGTGATCCGATAGAGGTCAAGAACGGCGTAAATTCCTAAGAAAGCAAGCCATGAGGGTGGACTCGTCAGCGTCAGAGCTGTGAGGGAGAAAAAATCGGCAATAAACCCCTTTTTTACAGCGGCTTTATTGGTGACGGTAGAAATTTCAGAGAAGAAAATTTTGATTCCAAACCCGATCAAGGCAAGGCCTCCGATCACGCGAAGCCAAAACTGGTACTTAAAGATCGATTCTGAGATCTGTTCCAGACTGAAAACGGAAATGATGGCAAAAATAAAAATCGCCAGAGCTTGACTGAGTCCCAACATAAAGCCTTTCAAAGATCCAAGTTCAAAAATCTTACGTAGGCATAGTACACCCATCGGTCCCACCGGCAAAGTGACCAAAAAACCCAGAACAAAGCTTTTGAGAGCGATCAGGAGCATATCAATTCACATAAGCACATCCAGAAAAAGAAAGCTATAGCTGCTTATACCGACCTCCGTTGAAAAGTAAAGAATTTGGCAAGAAGGCGCCCTCAATTTGAGCCAGGCAGAGCCGACGCCGAAGCAACCCAACTTGAACAAGTTGGGTGATGCAGGCGGGTCTCAAATTTAGTGGCTGCCCGACGA
>DASUCX010000070.1:0-9589 GCA_036275855.1 Rhabdochlamydiaceae bacterium | reverse complement strand
TATCTCAAACAGGGATAATAGGCAAAGGTTTTTCGAGCTGCCTGTTTTCCTTTTCTAAAAGTTCTTTGCTTGCAAACGTCACAATCGTGCCATGGCCAAGTTTGTCTAAAAGCTCTTTTTTGACCGCCAGCCGGATTTCTTGAGGCGTCAGCGCAAGCAGCATATCACGGTAGCGCTGCCGTTGTTTTGCCGATTTGCCTTCCCGCATCCACGCATACGCCGTGGCCCCGCGGTTTCCAGGAGTGATCGGGACGTCCATATGCTGGATAGTCTCTAGCTTGGCTTCTTCGAGATCAGGCTCTTCAAAATGGCCTTCTGCGATCGTCTCAACGGCTTCTCTAAAAATTTTTAATGTCGAAGCGATCTTAGGATCCCGGTATGCATAGAGAGAAAAATGACCGGTCATCGGAGAATAGGTGGCCCCGCAGCCGTACGCTCCTCCTTGCTCGCGGATCTTTGGGTGTAAAATTTTATTATCCAGGATGTGTGCTGCGACCGTGAGTCCCGGCGCATGAGGATTTAAGTAAGAGGCGACGGGGAAGGCCTCGCAGGTGAAGGCGACCGGCGTCGACATCGACCTTCCTTGCGAGACGACCGGATAGAGCTCGTAGTCGCCCTTCCAGGGATTAAAAGGTCTTTTTGGCAGATCTAACACTCCAAAGTAGTCTTCTAACTCGAGTTTTTGATGCATGACCTCGTCGCAGGTGAGGACCAGCTGAGCGTTATGGAGAGAAAAGAGCTCATTTTTGAGGTTTTCAAGCCGTTCGATGACTTTAGGTAGGTGTTTTTTCAGATCAACAGCAATTTCCTGGATCCACTTGGTATAGCTCAGGCCGTGCCATATCTCGGAAATTTTAGAGGAGACGGAAAGGCCGCTTAGCGCTAGCTGAGAAGCGTACCGGAGGCTGTTTTTTTGCAGTCGGTTTTGAAGCCCAGTATGGATTTGCAAGATCAACTCTTCAATCCGTTTTTTTTCATCGACGCGTGGAGCAGTCGCGAACTCTTTGAAAATCGAAAAGAGTTCTTTAGCGTTATGTTCCAACGCTTTTCCCCGGAGGGTCAGCGATGGTTTCATCAGATGGGGGCTTTCGGTTTGGACATAAAGAGCGAGGGAAGTCCCCAGACCTCCGACGTGCGATTGGAGATATTCCAAATTCTGGATGTAGTTTCGTTTGCCCATTCCCAGTTCTGAGATGATCGAGGAGAGCAATTGCACATACGGGAGGTCGTCTTCAGCAAAATGGGGCAGATCAAAGACGAGGTCGGCATAGATAATGCGGTTGGTAAAGCAAGCATGTGAAAAAACTTGGGTCCTCTCCTTCATGACAAAGTTTTTGGCCAGGACAGGAACATCATCGAGAGTTACTTTGGGAAGGCAGTCGATATTTTGTTCGACCAGTTTTTTCTGGTAATGCTCCAAATGGTGCATCTGCTGGAGGATTTTTTCTTTTTCTTCCCGAGGCAACTCTTGTTCTAAGATGTGGAGCTTTTCTTTTTCTTCAGCGGCTTCCTTCTCAGCCAGCTTGCTGTCGGGGTGGTACGCAAGACGAACACGATGCGGGTTTTTCAGTAAAAATGTCTTAATCAGCTCCGGCAAATAGGCAGGGTCTTCCAATTTTTTTCTCAAATTTTCAAAGAGGCTATGGATCAAAAGTGCATTTTCCGGAGGGCAGCCATGCTGCTTGGCTAAAGCAGATTTCATGAAGAGGGTTAATCCAAAAGGACCATGATCTCCAGCGATCTCTGTCCGGGCAAATTCGAGTTGATGCAAGGCCGCTTCGATCGTATGGGCAGGGATTCCTTGAGTACAGATCTCTTGCAGCGACCGAAGGAGCAGGTCATCTAAAGCTTGGACGTTTTCAGGGCTGCATCCTTTGCAGACGATGAGGTAGGGCATTTCCGACATATCGGTGTCGAGGTAGGCATCGGCAGACGTGCAAAGCCCGGATTGCAGCAGAGGAAGTTTTAAAAGCGACGCATCGGTCTCCATGAGCACGGCATCAAGAAGGGTCAATCCCAGCAGCGTATCTTGATCTTGTATTGGCACTGTCAGCCAGCTCCAGGCAACCATGGTCTTATGTTCATTATTTTCGTCGGTGGTCGCTGGATAAAAGGCTTCTCTTTCAATCGGAGCTGTGAACCTCGGCTGCCGGGGGATGCGTGGAAGTGGGGGAAGCTTATAGGTCGATTTCAAGACTTTTTCCCAGAGGAAATCGAGGTGTTTTTTGAGGGGAAGGTTTCCATAGAAGAAGTAGAGGCAACGGGAGGCGTGGTAATAGGTTTCATGGAATCGGATCAGCTCTTCATAGGTCAGGGTAGGAATGACCTTCGGATCGCCTCCGGAGATGTGGGCATAGGTCAAATTCGGCACTAAGAGATGCATCATCGCATGCCAGAGTCTTGTATCCGCTAAAGCTAGGGCGCCTTTCATCTCGTTGTAGACGATCCCTTTCCATTCGAGGTTGGAGAGCGTGCTGGGACTCGCAAATTCCAACCGGTGGCCTTCTTGTAAAAAGCTCTCTTTTTTCAGCTGCGGATGGAAGACGGCATCGATATAGACTTCGAGGAGGTTGTAAAAGTCTTTTTCGACCTGCGAAGAGGCTGGATAGCAGGTGAAATCGGATCCCGTCAGGGCATTCATGAAAGTATTTAAGCTCCGGCGGGTCATGGCAAAGAATGGATCTTTAACAGGGAATTTTCTCGATCCGCACAAGACCGTATGCTCTAAGATATGGGCAACGCCGTTAGAATTGTAGGGGAGAGTCTCAAAAGAGAGGCAGAAGAGGTTTTCAGGATCGTCATTTTCGATGTGCATGATCTGTGCTCCCGAAGGGGTGTGCTCGAGCTCCACCAGGGTGGCCTTCAGCTCATCCAGAGGCATGACTTTTTTAACGATGAACTCGTGATAGGTCTCTTTTTCTTTCCACATAGCAATTGAGTATAGGGACGGAAACGCATTCTCGACAAGGTTGGAATTTTTGTTTGGGGGGTCGTTAACGAATTTTTTAAGTCTGCTAGCGGTTGTCTGGGAGGCCGTCTGGTGGTAAAGATTGATTTTAGTCCTGCTGTTTAAGGGAATTTTATGTAAAATGGATGCATGAAAATTTCAAGTGTTACAAATTTGGCTACATATCCCGTTAATTCTTTTCTTCAGGCCTCTTTTAAGGGGAAAGCGGCTGTCGTAGCTTCGGCCATCACGCTTATTTACTTGATGGCCCTCTGGCTTAGCAAGTCTTTTAGAGATGCTACTTCTACATCTCTGGCAGGTAGAGTCCAGTCAACGAATACAGTCCTACCACAAGAGATTCCAAAACCGGATCTTTCCTATATCAAAACTTCGGTAGTAGTCCCGGACTTTGTTAAGATATCTGGATTCGGTCGGTGGCTACTTCAAAAAATGGAAGAGTTTGGCCCCTTGTCTCAAGGGGTTAGGGCTAAAGATAAAGATACTCTTTTTTGGGTAACAATGAACCAACTTCATAAGGATATCAAAAAGCGAGCTGATACTATGAAGCCCGTCTTTGAGAAACTTCCTAACTTCACTGAGGAGGGTTGGAAGGCATTTTGCACTAATTGTCAGGCTATTATAAGGCCAAATTCACAAGCACAGAACACCGCAGAAGAAAGTTGTAAAAAACTTGACGAGTGTTTGGCCAAGCTTCAGGCTTGGGACAAAGCTTTGCAAACCGAATATCAAAGGCAGTTCATGGAGCGAATGAAGGATAAAGACACATATCCTCATTACGAGTTTGCCAACTTGCAGACTCAATACCTCCACTATCTAGGTCTGAAGACAAACGACGATTTCTCAAAACTCTCTCCTATAAAGGTGCCCTACCCTGTGAATTATCTTATGGCTGTGGGGCTTGTGAAAATGGAAGATGTCGATGCTTTAGAGCTTAGAACAATGATGCCTTGGATTGAAAAACTGCGGCAACTTTTTTGCTATTTAGACATCACAAAACATTTGCATGCTTCTTTGATCAACGAAGCGATTGAAGCATGCCGAGACGTTCTCAAGAGTTCAGAGAATCTTGCCGATTGTCTGGGAAATAAGGAAGAGCTCACGGATAGTGTCAGACAGATGCGCACATCATTTAGAACGCTTTCCCAGACTGATGCGAATATTCCCCTGGATAAGTTTCTGGCTCAGTTAAAAGAAATCGAACAACAGGACATTGCAAGACAGTTGATCCTGCTGAAAGGGTATTTCCATCAACAAAATCTTTTGAGCGCATGGCGTTCATACAGAGAGCAAGGTGTGGCTGGGCTAGCCCAGTATGCACAGGGCATTGAAAACCAGTCGCTGAAATTGCTTTATCAGATGGGATAATTGAAAATCAGCCTGCTCGGGAGAGCAGGCCTTATAGAATCAGGTCCAGGTCAAGTTCGAGGCCGACTGATATTCAGTCACTCGGGTCTCGAAGAAGTTCTTTTCTTTATTCAAATCGATGGTTTCGCTCATCCAGGGGAATGGGTTTTTGGAACGGTAGAGCGGCTTGAGGCCGATGCGCTCTAAGCGCCGGTCGGCAATATACTGCACATATTCACGGAACATCGGGGCGGTCAGGCCGAGAATGCCGCGAGGGAGGCAATCTTGGGCATATTGAAACTCGAGCTCGACGGCTTTTCTAATGAGGTCGATGATGTGGGCTTGGAACTCGGTGGTCCAGAGGTGAGGATTTTCCTCTTTAATGCCGTTGATGAGATCGATGCCGAAGTTGAGGTGGACGGTTTCATCTCGGAGGATGTATTGGAATTGCTCGCCGATCCCTGTCATTTTGTTTTGACGGTGGAACGAGAGGATCATCACAAATCCGGAATAGAAGAAGATCCCTTCCATGATGATGTAGTAGCCGATGAGGTTTTCTAAGAATTTTTGGGCACCTTCGGGAGTCGATGTTGTGAAGTCGGGCTTCATGATGTCTTCGGTGAGAGTCATTTCGAATTGGTCTTTGGCATGGATCGTGTTGACTTCATTGTACATGTTGAAGATTTCTCCTTGGTCGAGGGAGAGCGATTCAACGATGTAGTGGAAAGTATGGGTATGGATCGCCTCTTCGAACGATTGGCGGAGCAGATACTGCCGGATTTCCGGATTGGTGACATGCTTGAAGATTGCGAGAACGATGTTATTGCCGACTAAGCTCTCAGCGGTGCTGAAGAAGCCGAGATTGCGCATGATCACGAGCCTTTCATCGGCGCTCAGGGCTGTTTTAGACTTCCAGGTCTCGATGTCTTTTCCCATCGGGACTTCGGTAGGCATCCAGTGGTTAGCGCAGCCGTTGAGGTAATGTTCCCAGGCCCAGGTGTATTTGAGGGGCATGAGTTGGTTGACGTCAACTTTGTTGCAGTTGATCAATCTTTTTTGGTCGACATTGACCCGTTTGTTTGTCGCTGAACTTTTTTCTTTTGTCATTATTCTATCCTTTTATTGACAGCTTTCGCACGTTTCATCGCCGAGCCTGCAGGCTTTAGGAGCCGGAGCTTCTTCCCGTTCGATTTTAATATTGCTGGAAGCCGATTTACTCTTCATCCAACGCGGCTGCAGACCACGTTTATTGATATCTGTTGTCGATTTCTCAATCTGCGTTGCAGCGACCGACCGTAGGTAGTAGTTGGTTTTTAAGCCGCGGACCCACGAGAGCATGTACATCTGATGGAGTTTTTTCCCGCTGGGCTCTGCGATATAGAGGTTGAGCGACTGCCCCATGTCGATCCATTTTTGACGGCGGCTGGCGCATTCGATGATCCATTCGGGATCGATCTCAAAGGCTGTCAAATAGACCCGTTTGACGTCTTCAGGGATTCTTTCAATTTCTGCGATCGATCCGTCGAAGTATTTCAGATCGTCGAGCATTTCTTGGTCCCATACCTTAAGTTTTTTGAGTTTTTCAGCCAGGTACAGGTTCGGGATTGTGAATTCTCCTGAGAGGTTCGATTTGACGAAGAGGTGTTTGTACATCGGTTCGATCGATTGGGTGATGCCGGTGATATTGGAGATTGTTGCGGTCGGAGCAATGGCCATGGTGTTGCTATTGCGCATCCCGTGTTTTTTGATCGCAGCGCGAACGACATTCCAATCCATGCGGACTTGACGGTCGACTTCGAGATAGCCGCCTCGCTCTTCGGCTAAGAGGTCGAGCGTATCGATCGGGAGCAAGCCGCGGTCCCATTTAGAGCCTTTGTAGGAGATATAGGTGCCCCTTTCCTTGGCGAGCTCTGTGGAGGCCAAGATCGCATAGTACGAGATCATCTCCATCGATTTATCAGCAAACTCGACGGCTTCGTGGCTGGCGTAGCTGATATTTTGGATGTAGAGCGCATCCTGGAATCCCATCATCCCCAGACCAATCGGGCGGTGCTTTAAGTTAGAGGTTTTGGCTTCCGGCGTTGGATAGAAGTTGATGTCGATCACGTTATCGAGCATCCGAACAGCTGTTCGGATGGTGTAGGCGAGCTTTTTCTCATCAATGCCATCAGGAGTCGTGTGGAGCTCAAGGTTGATCGAGCCTAAGTTGCAAACGGCCGTCTCTTCGGCAGAGGTGTTGAGCAAGATCTCCGTGCAGAGGTTAGAGCTGTGGACGACGCCGACATGGTCTTGTGGCGAACGGATATTAGAAGGATCTTTAAACGTAATCCAAGGATGGCCTGTTTCAAAAAGCATGCTCAGCATCTTTCGCCAGAGTTCAACGGCTTCTATCTTTTTATGGAGTTTGAGTTTGCCGGTCTCGGCCATTTTCTCATATTCGATGTACCGTTTCTCAAACGGTGCGCCATACAGGTCGTGTAGATCAGGAGTGTCACTGGGGCTGAACAAATACCAAGGGCCGTTTTCAGAAACCCGCTTCATGAAGAGATCGGGGATCCAGTTGGCGGTGTTCATATCGTGGGTGCGCCGTCTTTCGTCACCGGTGTTTTTTCTCAGTTCGAGGAAGTCTTCGATATCGAGGTGCCACGTCTCCAGATAGGCGCACATCGCTCCTTTACGTTTTCCGCCATTATGAGCAAGACCCGACGTTGTCATATACGATTCATCGATGTCGACTTTGAGGTCGTAAACAAACGGGACGGTGGGGATCTGCTGTTGTTTTTTGATGCGGGTAAAGAGGTAGTGATTGTGAGTAAACCAGTTCTTTTTGGTGACCGTTTTGCTGCCGACACGCGTGGCAATTTCAGCTGCTCCCGGAATGCGGATATCGTAGCAGATTGTCTCGCCTTTAAAGTGGACTTCTGAGCCGTCGACTCGGGTGGCTTTATGGCCGTTTTTACGTTTGCGCATTTTTCCTGCGGTCGGAATGCCCATTCTGAGCAACTGATACCGGAGTCCTTCAACAAGTGGCTGGGAGGTGTTGCAGAAGGTGATTTCTTTTTCCCGAGAGACGTTACCGTCTGTTTCGATGAGTCCCTGGATGAGGGCAAGGGTTTGCGGGCGTGGAAGATGCGCAAGGCGGGGAGCGATATGTTTTCTTCCTTGGTCGTCATAGAGATCTGCGTGTTCAAAAGGAAGCGTTGGAGCTCCGCTGCCCACAATCCGCCCGGTTGTTGCGTCACGGACTGCGCCACGTCCTGCAGCCCAATGGATTTGTAGGTAATGTTCGTTTCTTTCGGTTTCCCAGATATGGATGCCGCGGGCTTTTAAATAGGAACGGACGAAGGCGAGATGTTCATCGGAAGCGGGGTTGCCGGAAACTCCCCACTGGTTGCCATTTTTGGACAGGTATCCGTCGCCTAAGAGGATTCCGTAAAGCCGTGCATCGTCTTCGGTAAACTCTGCAACAGGGACGACCTCTTGCGGAATGACTTGAGCAATGTAGTCGCCTTTTTGGAGCTGGCCGGCTTCGACCCAGGCGGTTTTGAGAGTGCCTTTTTTCAATCCGCTGAGCGTGCGCGCTATCGATTGTTCTTCGGGGACATTTTGGATAGCAAAGAAAGGGTGTCCGGCAGTGACGGTGATTGGATAGAGAGAATGTTTGGGGGTAACGGCGACCATTTTGTCATGTTGGTTATAGGCAAAAGTCTCGGTAACTTCGCGGTATTTTCCGCTGGTGCCGAGGACTAGGTCTCCGATCTTGATCTCTGAAATCGGGACAATCCCTTTTGATGTATAGATCAAGGTGTCAGGCGCAAAACATTGGTTGACCGCGACGGCGGTGTCGTTGGCGACTTTTAGGAAGGGGATGATGCCTTGGCTTTTGCCGTTAGTGCCCTTGATCGTAGCGCCTGTCGCACGGACATTCGACCAGTCATTGCCGATGCCACCGGCCCATTTTGAAAGCTGGGCATCGTCTGCAACGACTTTAAAGATGTGGGAAAGATCATCCATCACCGTCGAGAGATAGCACGAGCTAAGCTGCGAGTGCATCGTTCCCGAGTTAAAGAGTGTTGGTGTCGCTGAGGTAAAGAGGAACTGGGAGAGGAGATGATAGAATTCAATGGCTCTTTCATTTTTTTGGTCGCCTTCGGAGAGCGCAAGTCCCATCGCAACGCGCATCCAGAAGATCTGGGGCGTTTCTAAACGGCGGTCTTCGTGGTGGATAAAGTATCTGTCATAGAGCGTTTGAATGCCGAGATACGAAAAGAGGTCGTCCCGTTTGAGGTCCATCGCTTTGCCGAGCTTATCGAGATCGTAGTCTAAAAGGGCAGGACTCAGGCGGTGTACAGAGATCCCGAACTTGATGTATTTTTTGAAATAGGTCCGGTGGGCATTTTCTAAAGAAGCATCGGAAGCGCTGGTCTCCATCGCTTCGCGGTAAAGGGTGTCGCACAGCAGTCTGGAAGCAACTTTTGAATACGCCGGCTCCATTTCGATTTTTGACCGAGCTGCCATAATGGCGGCTTGGTCGACTTCAGATTCTTTGATTCCTTCGTAGAAGTTCAAGATAAGGGTCTCTAAAAGGTCATCGACCGAGACTTCTTTTAAATGACGGCAGGCGGTTTTGATCCGGTTTCTGAGGAAAGATTCTTTGATGACTCTTGGAGTCCCTTCTTTCCCGATGACGATAAATTCTCTTTTGCCGTCGTGATGTTTTTCTTCATGAATAGGATGTTCTTCTGTCGAAGAGCGACTGAGGATGTAGTCTTTGGCAACTTTATAGTATCCTTCTTTCATTAGTAGGTGTTCGACTTCGTCCTGCATGGTCGCGACATGGAGGTGCTCTCCTGATTTATGCAAGGCAAGCGCGCGGTCGACGATTTTTTGTGTCAGGTCGTTAACCGAATCAATGACAGACTCGGGGGTTTGCCCTTCAATGAGACCTGCCCGTCTAAACGACTCTTCGATAGAGGTGGCGACTTTCATCGGATTGAAACGAACGAGAGTGCCATCTTTGCGGTGGACTTTGAGGTTTTGGGGAGAGTCTTCTCTTAAATGGGTGTGTTGTTCTCGATAGATAATATAGTCTCTGGCGACATCTTGATGGCCCATATTCATGAGGGTTACTTCCACCACGTCTTGGATTCCTTCAACGGTCAAGCTGGAGCCTTTTGCCGCTTGCATCAAAAGTAGTTCCATGACTTGATCGGTGACTTTTTCGACTTCGGATTGATCGAGCTCGGCTAGCTGGGTATCAAAAGCCACCTTTCTTGT
>DASUCX010000069.1:0-13316 GCA_036275855.1 Rhabdochlamydiaceae bacterium | reverse complement strand
TTCATTTTAAGGGCGTCTTAGATAAGTTCTCGCAAGAAGAAAAGAACCGGTCAAAAGAGGAATTGTTAAAAAAAGTAGAAAAATATATTGAAGAAGCTCAACAAAATGACCGAGTTGCCATCAAAAAGATGCAATAAAATTAACGATTTTCTATTTTTTTCGCCTTGTTGTGTGTCATCTTTTTGCATAGCAAAATAGTAAGATAAATCGAACGCCCGAATCTCATTTGACAAGATCACATAGATTTTGCTAAAAGAGTTGTCGTTGTTTGAGTATTAAACTTTGAAAAATACAACCATTTTATGAAAATATCCGTAGTGGGTTTGGGAAAGCTTGGATCGCCTTTATTGGCTGTGTTGGCCAGTAAAGGCTATGAGGTAATTGGCGTTGATGTCAATGATGAGTTCGTGCAGAAAATCAATAAAGGTGTTGCGCCGGTTAATGAACCTCAATTACAAGAGCTGATTTCCAAAACTCGTTTAAAAATTCGTGCTACTCAGAGTTACGATAAAGCGATCCTAGGAACAGAGGTTACTCTTATCATAGTCCCTACGCCTAGTGGAAAAGATGGTTCTTTTTCCAATGAATATCTTATCCAGGCTATGGAACAGATTGGTAGGTCCCTAACAAAAAAAAGGGGCTATCATTTAGTGGTAATTAAAAGCACTGTCATGCCTGGTTCGACAGGTGGAGAAATTAGGCAAGCTCTTGAAACCGCGTCTAACCGAACTTTAGGGAACGATTTAGGCTTGTGTTACAGCCCTGAATTCATAGCGCTTGGGAATGTCGTTAGAAATTTACTTTCTCCCGATTTAGTATTGATAGGAGAATCAGACAAAAAAGCTGGGGACATTCTTGAAAAGATCTACATTTCTACTTGTGACAATAAACCTACAATTCAACGAATGAACTTCGTCAATGCTGAAATTGCAAAAATCAGCATTAATACTTACGTCACCACAAAAATTTCCTACTCAAATATGTTATCCGATGTCTGCCAACAAATTGAAGGTGCCGACGTTGATATCGTAACGGCAGCCGTTGGTGTAGACAGCCGGATTGGTAGCAAATACTTAAAGCCGGGCGTTGCTTTTGGCGGCCCCTGTTTTCCTCGCGATAATATTGCATTTGGTGTACTTGCTCGAAAAATCGGTGCTCGTGCTGATATTGCCTACGCTACACAAGAGATTAACAAATACCAAAATCACCGACTGCATGCTGTAATAGAAAAACACGCAAAAACGAACAAGATTGCTGTACTCGGGCTTGCCTACAAACCTGGTACTTCGGTGGTTGAGGAAAGTCAGAGCATTCAAATTGCCAATCAACTCTCTGAAAAAGGATATCAGGTATCTGTTTATGACCCCATGGCTCTTGAGGAAGCAAGAAAGATGCTTGTAAAAGATATACGATTTACAGGGTCTGTCACAGAATCTTTGGAATCTTCGGATACAATCATCATTATGACGCCTTGGCCAGAATTCTCAAAAGAAATCAAACCGGATCTACTACAAGATAAGACGGTTGTTGACTGTTGGCGCCTTCTCCCATTGTCAGAGTTTGCAGACAGCTGCAATCTCATTTATCTGGGGTACGGTTATGAGCCTATCGAAACTTTAGCTCTTAGGAAATAAAATGGAAAAAGATGGTTTGATTGTAATTGCAGGGGCTGGGGGTTTTATTGGGGGTCATTTAACAGCTGATCTTATCAACCAGGGATTCAAACAAATTCGTGCAATTGATGTCAAACCCTTGAATCGGTGGTATCAGCAATTTCCAGAAGCCGAAAACGTTAACGCCGATCTAAAAAACCCTGCATCATGTGAAGCAGCTTGCAAAAATGCCCGGTATGTTTTCAACCTCGCAGCCGATATGGGTGGCATGGGCTTTATCGAACACAATAAAGCCGCTTGCATGCTTTCTGTTCTTATCAATACAAATCTCTTGCTCGCTGCTCAGAAGTTCAGCATTGAGCGTTTTTTCTTTTCCTCATCTGCCTGCGTATATGCTGCTCAAAAACAAATTGTTTCAAATCTGACAGCGCTTAAAGAAGAAGATGCTTATCCTGCTATGCCTGAAGATGGATACGGATGGGAAAAACTCTTCAGCGAAAGAATGTGTCGTCACTTCCGCGAAGATTATGGTTTGAAGACCCGCATGGCCCGCTACCATAACGTCTATGGACCTGTTGGAACCTATGACGGTGGTCGGGAAAAAGCCCCTGCGGCTCTTTGCCGCAAAATTATTCAAGCAAAGCTTACCGGTAAGTATGAAATTGAAATTTGGGGGGATGGAGAACAATCCCGCAGTTTCATGTATATCGATGATTGCATCCATGGAACCAAAGCCATTTTGAATAGCGAAATCACTGAGCCATTAAACCTTGGCAGCAGTGAACTTGTTACCATTAATCAGCTCGTTGAAATCATTGAAGAAATCGCCCAAATTAAAGTTGAAAGAAATTATCTTCTGAATGCTCCTCTAGGTGTTCGCGGCCGAAATAGCGATAACACCCTGATCAAGCAGAAACTTGGGTGGGAACCTTCTATCACTCTAAAAGCTGGGTTGGAAAAAACTTACGCCTGGATTTATGATCAAATGTCACAACTAGCTTATACCTAAGATGAAAGAAAAAACATTTTCAGAGACTCCAATTCAAGAGGTTGCAGATTATTGGAATAGACGCCCTTGCAATATTAAACACTCGAACAAACCTATTGAGACTAGAGAGTATTTTGATGAGGTGGAACAAAGAAAATATTTTGTCGAACCACATATTTTAGATTTTGCTGATTTCCCATCCGTAAAAGGCAAACGAGTGCTTGAGATAGGCTGTGGTATTGGGACTGCAGCCATTGGGTTTGCTAGGGCAGGAGCAAAGAAGGTCACGGCTGTTGACTTATCTGAAAAGTCACTGGCTATTGCAAAAAAGCGTGCGGAGATATACGGGTTTTCTAATATTGAATTTTTCCAAGCAAATGCTGAGGAACTGTCTAAAACAGTCCCCATCGGAGAATATGATCTTATTTATTCCTTTGGCGTGATTCATCACTCTCCCCATCCAGAAAACATCTTAAAAGAGCTACAGGCCTACTTGAGTCCTACAGGAAAACTAAAGATCATGGTTTACTATCGTTATTCTTGGAAAGCTTTTTGGATTTTATTGAAGTACGGTCGCTGCCAATTCTGGAAATTATCTAAATTAGTAGCTACCTATTCCGAGGCTCAAACTGGATGTCCTATCACATATACATATAGTAGAAAACAAGCTCATACCCTTTTTAATTCAAACGGGTTTAAAATCACGAATACACAAGTTGATCACATCTTCCCCTATCAAATTGCAGAATACGTTCAATATCGTTACGTCAAAGAATGGTATTTTCGATGGATGCCGAAATCAGTTTTTCGCTTTCTAGAAAAAAAATTGGGTTGGCACCTTTGTATTACGGCTGAAAAATGAGTGATCAATTTCATCTTAGTGTCGTGGCTACAGCAAGAAACGATAACCATGGAGGAAGGTTCCTTTATCGGATGCAGCACTTCATCGATGGTTTTATCGAGCAATGTAAAAAACACCAGCTAAAAGCTGAGCTCATCATCGTTGAATGGAACCCTCCTGAAGAAACGGAGCTTCTTTCTCAAGCGTTGAAATTTCCAAGTGATATAGGGCCATGCGCCATCCGCTTCATCCGCGTTCCAAAAGAAGTCCATATGAAACTAAGCCATTCCGATAAGCTTCCTCTTTTTCAGATGATTGGAAAAAATGTCGGAATAAGGAGAGCAACGGGTAAGTACGTCTTAGCTACCAATATTGATATTCTTTTTTCTGACAAATTGATGCGATATCTTCGTGATAAGCTGAAATCTAATACATTGCTTGGAGTAGATAGATTAGATGTTCCGTCAGAGCTTCCAGAAGCCGTTTCATTCGAAGAAATTCTCAACTTTTGCGACAAGAATTATTTTCGTATCAATGGTAAATACGGAACAAAAGTTAAAATTGATGGTAAATGGAAACAAAATAGATTCAAAAAAATACACAAAGCTCTTCATGCAAAATTGCTAAAACTGCTTTTTTGGATTCCACGTGCAAGTATTCTAAGTGTTTACAACGATATTCAGACATTTCTAAGAAAAATTAAGATCCGTTTTTTATTCAAAGCCCATGCAAATGCGTGCGGTGATTTTACTCTTATGTCATTTGAAGATTGGAGTAAAGTTAGAGGCTACCCCGAGTGGGAAATACATTCATGGCATTTGGACTCAATTCTGCTCTTTCAAGCAAGGCAATGGGCAATTAAAGAAATCGATTTGCCGCGAACTATGCCTATCTACCACATCGAGCACGGTCCGGGCTCAGGTTATACACCAGAAGCCTGCCATACACTTTTTCAACGTCTTAGAGATAATGGGATACCCTATATTAAGGATGCGGATTTGCAGAGCATAATTCTCCAAACAGGCAAAAATAAACCGCTGGCGATCTATAACTCAGAAAAATGGGGGATGTCGGACTTGCCTTTAGAAGAAATTCGAATTTAGCATTTATCAATACTGATATTTCATCACCAGCTTCTTAGTCGACTAAAAAATATTCTAGTCGCAAATCTATGTAAAAGTGTAAACTGCCATCTTCACTGTTGTTATTTTCAGGAATCTTGGATAGAGGAGCGGGGTTGATTGGCTATGAAAAGAAAGATGGTGGTGTTGTTTCTTGCATTTTTGCAATTTTCCCTTTGGGGTCAGGAATCCCCTCAAGCAATCGCTACATATTGGAGTCGTGGAAAGTTTTTTGAAAGAGATAAGGACCATGTTTCTAAGAAAACACAGTTCATCAAAGACAAAACCGTTTTCTTCGAGTTCAATTATGTTTCATGCTATGGCCATGCACTCCTTGATGGGTTAGTGCCGCTTTATGCAATGTTGAAGGCAGAAAATCTTCTAGATAAATCAGTAAGCGTTGCCATCCGAATTCCTTCTGACCAAATGACGTTACCAACAACGCAAAATATTCTTCAGTTAATAAAAGATGTATTTCCTTTTAAAAACATTTATATCCTAACTGGAAAAAAGAAATTTTTTTTCGAAAACATTATATTGAATGAATATAAGGATAATTACGCCGGTTTTTACAAAACGTTTCCAGAGTCTCATAACTATATCAAGCAGCTAAAAAATTTTGGTGTTCAAGACAATATTGTGTTTCAAGATGATCAAGTCAAAAACAATATAATGAAAGAATTTGTTGGGTATGTTGCCGATGCGTATAAGATCAAAGCCGAAATGGTAAAAAATCGTGTTTTAATTCCGAAAAGAAGATCCAATAGAAAAATTGCGAATTTAGACGAGCTGGTTCGACAATTAAAGGGTGATGGTTACGATGTAAGAGTTGTGGATTTTGAAACAATCCCGATCAAAGAACAAATCACTCAAACGATGCAAGCCCAATACTTAATAGGAACTTATGGGTCTAATTTAGTAAATGCGATCTTCTTACATCCTGAGGCAAATGTTGTAATATTATGGCATAAAAATGCTAAATATTTTTGGTCTAGGAAATATTGTATTATCCATAGTGCGTTTTTGGCAACAGGTGTAAAATTAGTTGAATTTGACAAACGCGATTACGATTCGCGAGATGTTTACACTGCTGAGATTAGCGATGCAAACTTTTTTTATCGCAAAGGGTCGCAAATCTTTTTAAAGCCGGAAAAAACAGGTTTAGAAGAAATGCTTACATATCCATTCCCAGCAATGTATGAATTTACAAATGTAAACATGTACATCCCTCCAGAAGAGATTGTACAACTTTTAGAGAAATCAAAGTCGTTAAATAATGAACCTTGTAAATTAGTGAGGTAAGCCTATGAGATATATCTTAGTTTTGATTTTGATGTTTTCTGTTCCTTGTATGAAGGCTGAATGTGGAAAAAAGCACCGCAAAAACCTTCCTTTAACGCAAGTTGAAGTTGCAAAGAACACCTTGCTACAGAGTCAGCAGCGGACAGATTTGATAAACTATCTAATTGTGAAGAATGGCTACAAAAAATACTTAGAAATTGGAGTGGCGGATGGCGAAAATTTTAGACGAATCAATGCTCCAGAAAAAGTTGGTGTAGATCCTTCTCCTGCAGCGTCTGCTACTTATCGTATGACGTCGGATGAGTTTTTTTGAATAATCATGATACTTTTGATATCGTTTTTATCGACGGTTTGCATTTATATGAGCAGGTATTGAGAGACATTCAAAATAGTTTAAGCTGTCTCAATCCTGGCGGTATCATTGTGATGCATGATTGTATGCCTGTCAGACCAGAACACCAAAGTCGGACGATCATTCCAGGGCCTTGGAATGGGGATGTTTGGAAAGCAGCGGCTTATGTGCGAATGAACTGGGATGGGGTTCATCTTTGTGTTTTAGATATGGACTGGGGATGTGGAGTATTAACACCCAATTCAACTCAAATTTTATACCCTTCAAGACCCATTGAAGACATGGACTGGGAGTTTTACGTGAATAACAAAACAGAGCTTCTAAACGTCAAATCCGTTAAAAACTGGTTGATAGGACTTTAGAAGTTATCCCTAAACGCTTTAGATCTAGGGGCGTGTCTTAAATTTAGATTATCTTAAATTTAAAAATACACCCTGTTATTATTACATCCAATAGCTCTTCTTATTGTTTTTTGAGGGATTAAAATGCTTTCTATTATCATCTATGGCAGAAATGACGATCATGGTTATAACTATCACAAAAGGCTTGCCATCAGTCTCAATTGCATCGCTGAAGCACTTTCTGACACAAGAGATGAGATTATTTTCACTGATTACAACTCTCCTGATGATTTTCCCACAGTGGTAGAAGCCATCCAAGATACGCTGACTGCAAAAGCAAAACAACACTTACGAATTTTACGAATTCGGTCGCATCACCACAAGCGTTGTAAGAAAACCCATCTTTCGATTTTAGAAACAGTCTCAAGAAATGCTGCTATTCGTCGAAGCAATCCAGAAAATAAATGGATCTTGTCTACAAATCCAGACATGATATTTGTTCCTTCTGAACCGACAGATACCTTGACATCCCTCGTCGAAGCTCTTCCGGATGGCTTCTATTTGCTTCCCCGCTTTTCTTTGCCCGAAAGTTTTTGGGAGCTCTCTTTAGATCGATCTAGTCCAAAAAAAAATATCGATTTTCTAAGAAATCAAAGTGAGGTGTTTCATCTCAAAACAATCGTCCGACGACAAGGATTTTTGAAATACGACAATCCAGGTGATTTTCAGTTGATGTTGCGAAATGATATTTTTCAAATCGGTGGATTTGATGAACAGATGGTGAAAGGTTGGCATGTCGATTCTAATCTTTGCAAAAGAATGGATCTCTTAGGAAGAACCGGTAAATCACTCGAAAAAGAATTGCTCGCTTTTCATTGTGACCATAACCGCAAGGAATCCCTGGTCCATAAAAGAATCGTTGAAAACGACTGGGAGCGTTTTGTCTGTCAAGTCAGCTCTGCAGAGTGTTCTAACACAAATTGGGGGCTATATGATGAGGTAATTGAAGAGATTCGATTGAAAAATAATCCACACTTATCAGCCTTGTCTTCGGCCTTAAGTCAATCTGTGAAAATGAATTGTGAGATCGATATTCATGTGAATAATTTTAACACACCGACCTATGCACCCTCCCGCATTTTTGCAAGCCTTGCAGATCATTTATGTCACCTGTCAAAAACAGTCGAAATTGCATATGTTGGATATAACATTGAGTTGATCAAGATTCTCCATAAATATCTCAACGAAAAAGGGTTTAGTAAAAAAATAATCTGTTTGGATGGTTTTTTAGATGGTCAGTTGCCTTCTTCAGTCGTTTTAGCAGAGATGAGTCAGCTCATTTTTCAAGCAGATTTGTTTATTTGCGATTTTGGTATTGATGAAAATCGTTCGTACGGGAAAGAAGATTTTATCATTCATAGAAAACAGCTGAAACAGGTGATGATGTCTTTTTTGGACATCATCAGGAAGAGAAAAGCTCAAAAGAGGAGTGGTACATTTATAGGTATTAATGTCTTGCATACAGATTTTAAGAGCATCTTTTCTAAAGATCTTTTAATCAGAAGCAATGGTCATTCGACGGGTATTTGTTATGGTTTTCTTCCTGTAAAGAGCAAATTCGTTCGATGGAAGATGAGTTCAATTCTTCACTATTGCATGGCACGGTATTTTTTTAATTATTCCGACAGCCTGCGATCTTTCTTGGCCCGAACTAAATTAACAAAGAAACTTTTTAAGTCTTTGCAGTGAAAATTTGGGTTATATGAATATGAGAATGTTTTTTTGGGATTTCTTCAGGTTCTTTTTCGAAAATTTCAAACGATTCTAAATTGAATTCAGGTTTTGCAAGGAGAAGCGCGCTTAAAAACCAATAAAAAACCATGACGGGAATGAAAAGAATGGCACCATCAGAACAAGAAATAATGAGGTAAATGAAAAGCCCTGAAAGTAGGCTGCGTTGAAAGGAAGTTGTTTGTGTTCTAATAGAAAATACATAAATCCATAGAGGACTACTGATGGCAATTATGAATGATATTAGTCCCAAGAGTCCAAAATTTTTTAAGATTCCAAGATATATAATTTCACAAATTCCCTCAAAAGGAAGGTTACCTATCCAAGTGAAGTCGGAAATAATATTAAATAGTTCGGATCTTCCTCCAAGAGTAGGGTCTAAAATGAAAGAAAGATCACGGTCCAAATAATGAAGAACAACAGCAAGAATGGATCCGATAATGGATAAATGGAACATCAGTTTTAGCACTGAAAAGATTGTTATTTTTTGAATATACAAATAGCGAAGTATCTCGGCCAAAAGTAAACCGATCCAGACAGTTCTCGAAAGAGTAAGAACCAGAGCGATTTTGACGATAGAGCGCATGAAAGTTTTTTTCTCAACATGCTGATACAGGGGCAGAAGCATGAGCAAACAGATTCCTAGCAAGTTACCATTGTTATATGTGGAGAATAATTTGAATAAATTTCCGCGAGCAATGTTTTTTGTGAGTTCAAAGGTAGACGTATCTTGAAGATTTGAGGTCAGAAAGGGAATTAAGAGAAAGTCTCCGGTGAATATTCGAAAACTGAAAATAAAAATTCCGAATAGAGATATAAAGAAAATGCTTTTTTTTAATATATTGACAAAAAAGCGCACATTTAAATCGGCAATTAATTTAGAAGATTGAATGAAAAATAGAAATGGGATAAAAATGAAGTGGATAATAAAGGAGATCGCAAACCCAAAATTAGCAACCCCATTTATCATAAACATATATATACTATATAACTGAAAAGGCAGGAGCGATAATATGACACTAAAATGTGCCGGAACTAATTTTAGATAGGATTTTAAAAAAAATAAGAGTGAAGTGATCCCTAGAAATAAATAACCCCATGTAATGGGTATTTCTTCAATTTTAAATCCTCCTTTAGGGAAAACAAGAAGAAATAGAACTAAAACTATGAACCAATTGCGCGTGTTCCATCTTTTGATTTTCATCAATTTGACTGTTTGTTTGACTTTCTAGCCCGCTGGATAAGTGCAGCTCCTTTTTTATTGAAGCAGTTCTATAGCTTCAGTTGAAGTGATGTATTTTCGACCTAAAGGATCAGGCTGATGATATCCTATTTTGTATAAGCCAATAGGGTCGTTAATATTTTTGAAAGTCACTGGAACCTCAGCTAAAATATCATTTCTAATAAAGAAAAGATTGCACCCCCCAGTTTCAGCATAGATCAAGGAATATCCCTTTACACACCCTAGGTTATACAAAGCTAAAATACTCGCCCCAAAATAAGAAGTGTGATCCCAGAACTGATTAGGGTTATAGACGATGACTTTATCTTGATGTGGTGGGTGATTAGGATTATACTCAACTACAACAACTCTTGGTCGATGTTTCATAGCATGCCACACATAGAAATCGTTAGAGTCTATGTCGATTGAAAGAAGATCGAATTCTTCGGGAATTTTGTGCTTTTCTAGCAAAGCATTAATATTTTCCGCAGTGATGATCTCTTTTTTTAAATTAATAGTTGAATTTTCATGTCCCATATCCATCAGTAAACCATGGAAACCGTGTTTTTCTCTCAGATATCTTGTATTACACTCTGTTCCATCTTGAACCCCAAATTCTACGTAAATTTTTGAAAGGGGGCCAATAATTTCGAAAATTTTCTCGAGCACTCCGTCTTCACCATGTTCGCTATAGAATTTCGCCTCATAGTCTCTTAAATCAATGACGTCCGAACGATCGGCATACAAGCTTGAGCCGCATACAAAGACGCATAGAAATGCACGAATTACAAAAAGCATAACACTCCCTTTGCTTGTTTGTGAGGATTCTTTTTTTCATCTCAGCGAGTATGAAGTCTTGATATAAAAAAATCTATACGAAGTGCTTATTCAGGACGCCGGCGAGCTGCATCATGTCGATGCCGGCTTTGGAGCCGAAGAGTTTAGCGAGTTTGGCATCGGGGATGATGCGCCGTTTGTTCTTGGGGTCTTGGAGCTTGTGTTTCTTGATATATTCCCAGAGCTTTTTCGTCACTTCACCGCGGGAGAGTTGTTCATCGCCGACGACGGCTTTGAGTTCGGGAGAAAGGGTCATGGCGGAAGAGAACCGGCCGCCTTTTTTTGCGCCTTTTGTGCCAGGAGCTTTGGCTTTTTTAACGTAGGGGGTTTTGGGGTGATTGACGTACTTGGCTTCGAGATCGTCGAGGGAATTGACGATCACATCGCAGTCGGGATAGTTCGAGCAGGAGTAGAAAGTTTTGCCGAAGCGAGAGCGGCGGGGGGAAATTTTTCCGTTGCAGCCGATGGCGGGGCAAGACGGCATCTCGGCAGGGAGGGGATCGCCTTTTTTAGGGATATTGACGATGCCTTTGCATTTAGGATAGTTGGTACAGCCTAAGAAGGCACCAAAGCGGCCGAAGCGGAGCTTCATAGGCGCTTTGTCTTTGGGGCAGGCTTGATCCCAGTCAAAGTCATCGGCATAGTCTTCTTTTTTGAATTCGAGGGCTTCAATGGGGGCGGTGTAGTCGCAATCGGGGTAGTTCGAGCAACCATAGAAGTATTTGTTACGTGACCAGATCTTTTGGACTTTGTGTTTGCATTTGGGGCAGACGATGTCGGTGAGGAGTTTGGGGACGAAAGCGTCTTTTTCGGCATTTTCGACGGTCGGGATGAATTCTTTCCAGAATTCAGAGATGAGCTCTTTCCAGGGGATTTTATTTTCAGCGACTTCTTCGAGGGCGTCTTCCATTGTGGCTGTGAAAGTCACGTCCATGATTAGCTTGAAGTTGTCCTCGAGCATTTTGGCAATGACACGTCCGAGTTCTGTCGGTTTCAGGGCGCCTTTATCTTTGATTGTATAATCGCGGCTTTGAATTTTCTGCATGATCGAGACGTAGGTTGAAGGCCTTCCGATGCCGAGCCTTTCGAGTTCTTTCACGAGAGATGCTTCAGTATACCGTGGTGGAGGTTTGGTGAACGATTGCTCGGGAGTGATGCTGAGCGGTTGGAGTGTTTGTCCAACGGTAAGCGGAGGGAGGAGGCTGTCTTCATCTTTTTTCTCGCCCTCGGTACTGCGGTCTTGTTTTTCTTCATAGACGGCTAAGAATCCGGGGAACTTGATGGCAGAACCGGTGGCTCGGAGCACCATGTCGTGGTTGGTCTCGATGTCGCATGAGATCGTGTCATAGATTGCAGGGTTCATTTGGGAAGCGACAAAGCGGCGCCAGATGAGGGTGTAGAGTTTAAATTGATCTGGCGTCAGGTATTTTTGGATTTTCTCCGGAGTATAGCTGAGGTTTGTGGGGCGGATCGCTTCATGGGCATCTTGAGCGCTTTTTTTTGTGGAATAGATGCGGGGAGCTTCCGGGACGTATTCTTTGCCGTATTTTTTTGCGATGTAGTGTCGGACAGCTTCGATAACTTCCGGGACAATCCTGACGGAGTCGGTACGCATGTAGGTGATTAACCCTTCTGCTCCCTCTTGTCCCAATTCAACCCCTTCGTAAAGGGTTTGGGCGATGTTCATGGTGCGTGTTGCAGAAAATCCGTAGTGGCGGCTAGCTTCTTGTTGAATTGTCGATGTGATGAACGGAGCAACGGGATTTCTTTTTTTCTCTTTTTTCTCGACGTGGGCGACTTTGTACGTAGAGTTTTTAAGCTTTTTAACAAGGTCGTCGGCGGTTTTTTGATTGGAGATGAGGAAAACATCTTTTCCACCGGTCGCTTCTTTCTCGATTTTCTTTCCACTGACGGAAAAAAGGGTGGCAGAAAACGGCTGCTGGCCCTTTTTTGTGAGAAGGTCGGCAAAAATGTTCCAATATTCGACAGGTTTAAAGGCTTCGATTTCAATTTCGCGGTCGACGACGAGTTTTAATGCTACCGATTGGACACGGCCGGCAGAAAGCCCTCCATCGCGGCCTCCTTGTACACGGCGTGTCAGGATCGGAGAAATTTTATAACCGACGATCCGGTCGAGCATGCGGCGGGCTTGCTGGGCGTTAACAAGAGCTTCATCGATGTCGCGTGGATTTTTTAATGCCTCTAAGACCGCTTCTTTCGTGATGGAGTTGAAAGTGACCCGCTTGGCTTTGGTCTTGGGAGGAAGAATGGAGAGAATATGCCATGCGATCGCTTCTCCTTCGCGGTCGGGGTCGGGAGAGAGATAGACGACATCAGCTTCTTTAGCCGCTTTCTTGAGTTTAGCGATGACTTCTTTTTTTTCTTCTAGGACTTGGTATTCGGGCTCAAAATCGTTTTTGATGTCAATGCCGAATCCCTTTTTCGGCAGATCTCGGATATGGCCAACAGACGACTCGACAGCGTAATTAGACCCTAAAATTTTTTTTAGGGTTTTAATTTTGGCGGGAGACTCAACAATGACTAATGCTTTTTTCATTTTTCAAAACAATAAGTTATAGGTTCATATCATTAAAAGGTGATTTCCCGCAAGGGCGCAGTATAACAAGCCAAGCTCGATCGTTTTTCCTAACGACAGCCAGAAATCAAGATCCTGTCTTATCAGCCTGCTCGAGTTAAATTTTTTTTCGAATAGAGCTTTTGCAAATATGTTAAATGGGTTAAAATATTTCTTTTTGGAAGCAAATGCTAACGCTAAATGGTATAAAACAGGAGATTAGCTACGTCTATCTTCATGCCCTAGTTACTCGTTTGGGGTATTCATTGGAGCGGACTAGCATTGACATGGATAGCGTTGATCCTTCTGCGCGGGCAAACCCAGTCCTTCAGG
>DASUCX010000068.1:0-11978 GCA_036275855.1 Rhabdochlamydiaceae bacterium | reverse complement strand
ATTTCAGGCTTGTTGGCGTTTGTCCGGTTTTTTTCATAAATATCCAAAGTACGGCGAAATGAAATAGCTCCTGATTCAATACAGGGCCCAAAAAAATACTGTTGCTTCTTGGTCCAATTGTCGTCCCAAAGTTCATGCGCGACTTCAGTGCCTCTGCCGGAGCCCCATCTTCCATGTAGCCTCCACCAGACCTCCAAATTGTCGTCCGTAAGGCGGGAAAGGACAAAAGTGAGGTCGGTGTCCTCTGCGCGCCGAGAGATATACAAATCGTTGTTGATTTTCTCGATCCCTGACGGAGATATGACTTTTCGGGAGGTTTCATTTTGTAAAGATTTAATTTTAGTCGTGGAAGAACCAAAAAAAGTCGAATAAATATTTTGAAGAGTACGAGTGAATGGAGAACCAAGACAAATCTTTTTCCCAAAAAAGTAAGCAGCTGCGGTACCGAAAACTCCTCCAGTCCACCATTTTAATGCAAGACCTCCCCTTGGAAGAGTCCTCCTATGGACGTATTTGTTTCTAATCGAAGAGGTTACATAATGGCAAATTCTACTGATTGGATGCATGTTGCTTTATTCCTATTGTATTTTGAATGCTAATTATATCAGTACATATAATTAAACTATATTAAATCATTTTATTTATACTTTACATGCAATCTTGTTTGAATTATTAACGCTTAATTATAGGATGTAACTGCCAGAAAAGGCGAAGGTTTGGGATTGAACAAATGGCACAATCAACGAATTGCGCCACATAAACCGTATTTAAGTGGCACAATAAGTCGATTGTGTCATATAATCGCCGTTTAAGTGGCACAATCAGTTTATTGTGCCACTTAAGGTTCATATGTCCAAAAAAAAAGTCTCACCTCAAGAAATTGAACTGGTTTTACAAGCTGTTGCCAACTTCCCTCAGGGCGCCCCCCTTGAGAAGATTAGAACTGCCTTAAAGGCCAAATTAACAAGGCGCACTTTGCAGCGCCGTCTAACCCAACTGGCCAAAGATAATCTTTTACAGGTTGAAGGGATGACCAAGGCTCGTCTTTATCGATTACCAGTAGTTAAAACGAGCGAAATGAAAGCTGCTATTCAGTTATCCAGTGCAGCCCAGTCGATCCAACACCACATCACACAACCGGTTTATCTGCGTACTCCGGTCAGCTATAACAGGGAATTTTTGGACAAATACCAACCCAATGTCACACATTACTTGCCATTAACGATCCGACATCACCTCTTTGAATTAGGCAAATCGCCGGTAAGTGAGCGTCCTGCCGGAACATACGCTCGCCAAATCTATAGTCGGATATTGATTGATTTATCATGGAATTCGAGTCGACTTGAAGGCAATACCTATTCTCTTTTAGAAACAGAGCGATTATTAGAATTAGGAGAAGCTGCTGAAGGTAAAGATAGGCGAGAAACTCAAATGATATTAAACCACAAGGCAGCTATTAAGTTTTTATTAGAATCGGGGGTAGACGCAGGAATTAATCGATACACCGTTCTGAATATTCATGCGCTGTTAGCTGATGATCTTCTCAAGGATCAGTCGTGCGGAGCTCTTCGTCAGATTGCCGTAGGTATAGGTGGGTCAGTCTATATGCCGCTTGCAGTGCCTCAATTGATCAGTGAATGTTTTCAACAAATCATCGATACTGCAAATGCTATCAGTGATCCCTTTGAGCAGGCATTTTTTCTGATGGTACACCTCCCTTATCTCCAGCCATTTGAAGATGTCAATAAAAGGGTTTCTCGTTTGGCAGCTAATTTGCCCTTGATGCGGGATAATCTTTGTCCGCTTTCCTTTGTTGATGTTCCTGAGCAAATATATATCAATAGTCTATTGGCTGTGTATGAACTCAACAAGCTTGAACTTTTGGCTGAAGTATTTGCTTGGGCTTACGAACGATCTTGTCTTCGCTATTCGACTGCTCGGAAAACTCTTGGAGATCCTGATCCATTTCGTATTCGCTATAGAATTTTAAGAAAAGAAACTGTTGCGTTTGTTGTTCGTGAGCAAATGGATAAAAAATCGGCAATAGCATTCCTTCGGCTGAAGGCAAAAAACATAGTTCCAAACATAGATCGAATGAAATTTATCGAAGTTGTCGAAACAGAGTTAATGAATCTGCATGATGGGAACATTTCGCGTTATGGATTAAGGCCTTCAGAATTTGAAAAGTGGCAGCAAGGATGGCGCTGACTTTCAGAATATAGTGCGCGCTGCTCAAAACTAACCATTAAAGAATCAGGTGTTCCCGTGAAAAAATTTTCTCCTCGGAAGCTGCTTGATTTCGCAACAATTTTTTCGCACAGCTACCCCTTTTTGCCAAAAAATTTTAAGACCTTCCGAGGAGAAAATACGCGCTTTTTGCTCAAAAATTGAGCAAAAAGCGCTATGTCGTTCAGAATGAACGACATTTTTTCACGGGAGCACCTGTTAAAGAATAGGACTTCTGGAAAAATTTTCCCTATTTTTGTTACTGTATTCGCCATGGTTAGTGCTATCAGATCAACGATCATCCAAAACACCTGGAATCACCTGTCCAAAGAAAAAGTCATTCTTGCAGCTATTGCTGCTATCGCCATTTTTGCCCTCTACAAAACATATAAATTGCTTGTAGGACGCATCGAACGGATCAGCGGCGACCTCGACAAAACAACTGCAGCAATTGGGGAGATAAACGAACGAATTGGAAAACTCGAGACTGCCCAAAAAGAGATTGCAGAATTTATCAAAAGCAAAACAAGCTCAACTACACAGTCTTCAAATTTAGACACAGAAGATAGTTTCTTTGAGGAAGGTGAACAACTCAACAGCAACCTCGACAGCGCAAATAAAGAGACAGAAAAATTGAAAAAAACAACTCAGGAAATGCCTCAACGAATTGAAAAAAACGAGAATCCACAAGAAGAGATTGTAGGATTAGAAAAAACAGGCATAGAAAATAGTTGCTCCGATGATGATGATTGTATATGGCATGACGCCCCTGGAGACAACAACCTGGAAGGAGAGAGTTCTCAATCACCGAGATCTTATGAAAAAAAACCTAAAAGTCCCAAATACAACAGCACCTCTGATAATAAGAGCAGCGCTACGAAAACTAATCCCATTCCTCAATTCCAGAAACCTACGAAATCTAACAAAGAAACCTTTAGCGACCACTTCCCTGGCAGAAACCAACGATTGAGCGTTCAAGGAATTAAAACGACACTCGCGGATGTATTTTTAGAGACCGTGCTTCGGTTCGCCGAATTAGAATCCATTGCACAGTCTGAGTCTGTCATCGATTTTTTGTATATCTTAACATACAAAGAAGACAAAACAGTTGTGATCCAAGACCTTCCGCCCGAATTGTGGAAAAAATTCACTACTGACATCGCTAACAGTGTTAGAACACTTTTATCTTCGCAACCTAAAATACAGCTATCTGATAAACTCAGAATCAGATTTATTGCAGAAAAGGAGGGTAGGAAAATTGAGTTTGACGAAAAAGCTGTGACGCTTTCATTCGGTTTAAGTCAAGCTAAGGGCCATTTAAAATCGATTTGGATTTCTGATGAAGAAAAAAGCGGGATGCTCATCGAATTTGAACATTCAGTGCCCGCAACTCCTATATCGGCAAGTGTTTCCTCAGTCGAATTTGCTCAGTTGATTTTAAGCCTATTTAAGAAATAAGCTTTCTTGAGCTAAAAAGAAATTCAAGTTAAAATCTCTGGTTTATGCATAAAAAATCGTCTTTATTGATCCAGGTCCTGATTGCAATTGCTTTAGCTCTGTTGATCGGAGGCTTTTCAAGCCCCGATTCTGAACTTTTTGGGATTCACTATATTGAGCTTTTTGGATTCTTAGGAAAGCTTTTTCTTAACGCTTTGACCCTACTGGTTGTTCCTCTTGTCGGCTCTTCTATTGTTAACGGCATCAGCCAGATGGGAAAAGACAAATCGTTCGGCCGTCTGGGAGCCAAAACATTCTTTTTCTATATCTTCACCACATTTCTGGCCGTGCTCACAGGATTGCTATTCGTCAATCTTCTCAAGCCGGGCGCCTTCATGACAGGACAGGCAGAAGGACTCGCTGCGCCAGCCATTGCCACAGCTCCTGAAACCCATACGGAAGCCATCGGGCAGATTCTTCTTAAACTCATCCCGATCAATATCTTTGAAGCCGCATCCCAAGGCAACATGCTAGGGATTATCTTCTTTGCCCTGTTGTTCGGATTTGCCTTGGCTAAGATCGAAAGCACCGCAACTGAAGTTGTCATGAACGTCATTAAGGGAATCTTCCATACCCTGATGAGAATGACGCATTATCTGATCCGCGTCATGCCACTGGGAGTCTTCTTTCTGGTCTCCAAGGCGATTGCAATTCGTGGCCTTGGCAGTATTGAGTCCCTTCTCTATTTCTTCGTGACCGTCCTTTTAGGACTTGTGACATTCATGTTCGTGATCTTGCCTCTCTTCATGCGGGTCATGGGCCTAAGCCCCTGGAGGCATCTGCGAGCCATGGCACCTGCACTGGTCACTGCTTTTTCAACGAGCTCATCTGCGGCGACTTTACCGATTACCATGGAATGTGTCGAAAAAAGAGCCGGTGTTTCGAACCGGATCTGCAGCTTTGTCGTCCCTTTAGGAACCTCCATCAACCTCTCTGGATCTGCCCTCTATGAATGCATTGCCGTTCTTTTCGTTGGCCAGGTCATTGGGTTTGAGATGACAATTGTCCATCAAGCGATTGTGGTGGTGCTATCCCTTCTGACTTCGATGGGAGTCGCAGGGATCCCCTCCGGCAGCTTAGTGGCTATCTTGATCATTCTAAATGCTATGGGATTTCCTGCCGAAGGGCTTGCGCTCATCTTGCCTGTCGACCGAATCTTAGATATGTGCCGCACCACGGTCAATGTCTTTAGCGACGCTTCTTGCGCCGTCATGGTCGCGCATACCGAAGGCGAAACGGTTTTAAATGCTAGGAAACAATGACAGGGATCACGACTAGCTCATCCACATCTAAGTCTTCCATGGAGACTGAAAACGTATTGTAGAACGCTTCTTGCGGGATATAGAGAAGCCGTTTGACGACAGAATACGGCAAAACAACCTCATCTACCTCTTTAAATCCTTTTGCCGTCAGCGACTTCAATAACGCTTTTTTATTCTTATACGAAACAATCGAATCGATCGTGCTCGGAATGGAAAGAGGCCAGAAGAAAAAGCTCACGATCCTCCAGCCGACTCCCCGTGCGACAGAAGCTTTGTAAAACTTCCAAGCAACGTCTTTAGGTTTTTCTGACCGTTGCGCGGTACTTGCCATCGAGATCGCATATTGATGATCGCCCTGATTTTGGATCGTGACTTCCACAGGAACATACCCCTTATCAAGCAAATCAGCCTTCAGGATATGCTCGCTTTCCTCCGCTGAATAGACCCTTGCTGTCACCTGAAGTTTTTTATCTTCTAAAGTCAGATGGTGGGCAAAATGGACTGGCGGAGAGCCGGGTTTCCAGACAGCGCTCATCAAGACTGCGCAACCTAGAATTCCATAAATAAAAGATTTGAATTTCATTGGTTTATTTTACAATAATTAAAGATTAATCAAAAAACTAAACAATTTTTAAATAAATTTCATTAATTACAGCAAATGTAAAAACTCTACGGTCAGTTGATTTTTTAGTTGATATTGGATTAACATGGAAGCTCTTCTAACCTGGAGGGTCCCTTGGGTGCATTTATTGCGAGCTGTACGAGTGCCATTCGTAACCTTCCCCAGGGCTCTGCCCTCGATGCACCGTGGGGATGGTACGAACAACACCACCTGACTGAAAGTTCAATCATTTTTGACAAAATTGACCTATGCAACCCAGATAAAATCACCCAAACAGCTGCAAGGTTTTTCTTAGCAATGCTCCTTCCCTTTCTTGCCAAACCGTTTGGCTGCGTTAATTGCGGTCTTGGCCTTACCCATCTCGTCTGGTGCGTGGTGAATATCAAAAAAATCCGCGCTGAACAAGATAACTGCTCTAAACAGGATATTGAGAAGGCCCTTATCCGGATCTTTACAGGTCTCTACGATTTAGGCATCGCCTATATTCTCTGCTCTCCCTTCATGACCTCCATCTACGGAAGATTTACCATTCCCATCTTTTTTGCTCTTCTTCCGACCTGGGCCATTCAGCTCCACCATTTAATCTTTGAAAAAGCCACGAAACAGATCCTAGCAGGCAGTCGAAATAGCTCCGAGAACAAATCCACCTTTAAAGTTGATCACAACGCTCTCAAAGTCGGTTGCCTAATCAAGCAGCTCGGCAACGGACTCATAGAAACATTTATGCCTGCGCCTCCTCCTGAGCCCAGGACCTACTTACAAACAGCAAGGCACTGCGCTATGGCTATGCCCAATGCCTTTGGAACATTCTTTACCGTTTCATACCGAAATCTTCGAGGAATCAAAAAAGAAGGAAATTAGCACCACATTTTCTGCTGAGCTAAGGCCTGCCGAAAATAGATATGAAAGCCGTCTAAGCAAGTGCACTTTTTTTCTTGTGCAGCCTTGAGAAACTCCGACGGGTAAAGAGCGAGATCCATCACCCATTTCTTCGCTTGAATCTCTTCCCTCTTGATCGGCATACTTGCAGAAGTCGCGTTGATTAGAATGTCATAGGTGGGGATTTTTTCACTCCATCGACATCCCAAAAGAGAAGCCAGCGCTTGAGCCTTTGCAGGAGTCCGGTTCACGACAGTCATACGAGCTCCTCTTTTCAATCCAGTATAGAGTATCGCCTTGGACGCCCCTCCAGCCCCTAGGACAACGATCGATCGATCTTTGAGGTCTCCAAGGACATCCATCGCGGCATTCCCATCGGTATTACAACCCTCGATTTTGCCATTGTTAAACGACAAGGTATTCACAGCACCTATTGCCGCTGCTTCAGGATCTAAAACATCAATAAATGGCAAAACAGCTTCTTTTAACGGAGCCGTGACACTCAAGCCTGCAAAAGGCAGTTTTTTCACCAAACTAAAAAACTCTGACAGCTCACTTGGTTTAACGACCATCTTCAGATAAACGGCGTTTTTCCCAGACTTCCGAAACTCTTCATTATGAAACAAATGTCCGATACTCTGAAAAACAGGATCGCCGATCAGCCCGTAGATCTTGGTCTCGGGATTAAGCGTTCTGAAGTGATAAATCTCGCAGAGCTGATCGACGAGAAGCTGTCCAGGAGCATTTTTTCCTTCTTCTGAGAGCGGCGCGTACACGATCGGCACTTGAAAAATCGGCGCTAAGATCCGCGTAATGGCCCCAAAAGTTCCCATGCATAGTCCAATAATTCCAGGATGTCTTTGGAGGAACTCTAACATCCGGAGGCTATCGAGCGTCGAATGAGCCATCGTCGCAATCTTGTAAAAATGAGCTTTGGGATGAGTCATTTGTAGAATTTTAAGAATGGCCTCTAAGTTGGGGGTCTCTTCGAAGTTATGGTATGAAATAATCACATCTTCTGAAGGCAAAGCAGCACTCTTCCAATCGACATCGACATAGCGGACTCTCCCCTGCTGATACACGATTTTATGACTCCCTTGGTCAAGTTCAATAAAGTCGACCTTTTCTGTCTGGAGTAGTTGTTTAGCAGGAGCACAAAGTTTCACTGACCACCTTTCTAATGACCTTGCGAGGAACTTCAATACAATAGGCGCCTCTAGCAGCATGAGGAACACCGATGTCTTCAAGAAGAGCAAATCGAGGAGTGCCATCTTCACTCTTTTTATCTCGGCGCATGACCTCGTAGATTTCATCAAAACCAAAATCAAAGTGAGCTGGCGGGAACTTTGCTTTGATTTGGGCTAAGGCCTCTTTTTTGAGAATGCCCATCTCATAAGAAATTTCGGCTTCTAAGACAATCCCTGCTGCCACGGCGGTTCCATGCGGAATCCGATACTCAGAAAGAGTCTCTAAGGCATGGGCTATCGTATGGCCGACATTCAAGACCCTCCGCAGTCCCTTTTCTGTCAGATCCTTTGAGAGGATGCGCCGTTTGATCTCAATCGCCCGGTCGATCGATTCAGAAATCGGAATTTCAGAGAAACGGTGAAAATAGTCGGCATCGGCAATCAGTCCAGCTTTGAGCATCTCGACTGCCCCGTTGAACCATTCTTGTTCAGGAAGTGTCTTTAAGAACCCCGGGCAGATGTAGAGTTTTTGGGGATCATAAAAAGAACCAATCAGGTTCTTTCCATAAGGAGTATTGACGCCATTTTTTCCGCCGAGTGACGCATCCACCATGCCTAGCAGCGTTGTAGGGATTAAAATAAGCTCGACTCCTCTGCAGAACGTCGCCGCTAAAAAACCGATAAGGTCAGTGACCACTCCCCCGCCCAGAGCAATGATTGTCGTATCTCGACTGAATCCTTCCGAGAGCAGCGCATCTTCGAGTTTTTCCTTTGTTGCCCGTGTCTTCGACGCTTCGCCTGCAGGGAAAGAAAAAAGCTGGATGTCAAAACCAAGCCCACTTAGCTGATTGCACATCGACTGCCCGTAGAGTTTTTCGACAGTTTGATCGGTGATCAGCGCATATTTCATAAACGGGCACACCGATTTAAAAGCACCGCATCGGCCAGCACCAATGCAACCATGGCCTCGACAACGGGGACAGCACGGATTGCCACACAAGGGTCATGTCTGGAGCCCGGAGGTAGCTCTAAAGTGGCCGGATGGCCTTCCGTTGTGATGGTCGATTGCGGCTTGGTGAGGCTCGAAGCCGGTTTAAAAGCAACACGTCCTATCAGAGGCATGCCTGTCGAAATTCCGCCTAAGGTGCCGCCGGCAGAGTTGGTTTTTGTACGGATGGCGCCCGTTTGGTTTTCATACAGGTCGTTATGGGAAGAGCCTTGCATCGCAGCGCCTTCAAAACCGCTGCCAATTTCAAACCCTTTCGATGCAGGAAGCGAGAGCATTGCTTTGGCGAGGTTTGCTTCGAGTTTTTCATACACCGGATCACCAAGCCCTGTGGGAAGACTGGTTGCGATAAACTCCACTACTCCTCCTACCGAATCCCCCTCAGATCGAACACGTTCAAGCTCGAGAACCATTTGCTGAGAAGCTTTTTCATCGGGACAGTAGATTGCATTGATCAGTGCAGAGCCAAGATCGAGCTCTGTCGCTTCAATCGACCCGATTTGTTTGATATACGCCTGAATCGAGATCTCCTGTTGGCGGAGAAATTTTTTAGCAACACTGCCTGCTGCTACACGACAAGCTGTTTCTCTTGCCGAAGCCCTTCCTCCGCCGCGATAGTCAAAAATGCCGTATTTAGCCAGATAGGTGTAATTGGCATGGCCCGGGCGAAGAAGCTTTTCGAGCGCATCATAAGCTTCCGACTTGGCATCTTTGTTCGGGATCAAGATCGAGATCGGAGCGCCGGTGGTTTTTCCTTCAAAAACACCGGAGAGGATTTGAGGAATGTCGGGCTCCTTCCGTGTTGAAGTGTGCGGATTAGAGCCAGGAGCGCGTCTTTGGAGGTCTGGAAAAAGATCTTGCTCGGACAGCTCTAACCCTGCTGGGCAGCCATCAATGACAACGCCGATGGCAGAGCCGTGCGACTCTCCCCAGGTCATGATTTTAAAAACATTACCAAAAGAATTGCTTCCCATGCGCTAGATCATGAAGCAATTCTTGTTTATCGTCTACTTTAAGGCGAACAGCTCGAAACAAAATTCACGTTTCCTGTTGCACTTACATTAGATCCTATGTTGTCTGCAATATTTTGAATATTGATTGTTCCTGATCCATTGGTGACCATTGTGAAATCATTGGTCCCAGATACTGCTGTTGGAGTGACTTGATTGCCTGTCAATGAGGCACATATAGAGTCATTGTTATCACTGTAGAGTGAGATTCCGACTGAACCTGCTCCTGGCCCTGTTACGACACTGTTTTGTGTGATATTCGCAAATAATCGATCTCCTGTTCCAACATTAATAGCCGCTTTAATTCCACACGTAGTGAGACTCGAAGTCGTTGTGATGATTTGGTTATTTCCAATAATGACAGTTCCATCGGAGGGCGGATTATTGACCGAAACGGAAATGGCCGCTATAGATCCGGCTCCACTTCCTCCTCCTGCTACCCCTACATCGTTGAGAACGTTGTTATCTAAGATTTGAACAGTAGAATTGGAGAACCCTGAAAAATAGAAAATTCCCGCACGATTGAAATGGGTGATATTATTTCCTTGAACAATAGCATTTGTATCAGCGGTGCTTGGGTTAGAATCCGGGCCAAGGGACACTCCGTTCTGGTAGCCACTAACTTGGTTATATGAAATAGCGATAACGGAGCTTGTTCCATTCAGTCCTTTTAAGCTAATCCCGTCATTTGATGAAATAGGACCTGTAACCTGATTATTCAGGATGAATAGTTTTCCAAAGCCATCAATATGAATGCCCGTGTGAGGTACACTACCTACAATCGTATTATTTTGGATAAGAGCGTCTTGAATGGCGCTTGTTCCATTGATTCCCGCGCTTCCTGATAAAGAGATTTGGAGGCCAAGTCCGGATACTTGATTTCCATTAGCCAGAGTGACAACACTGCCGCCTAAGTTTGTGATCTGAGGTTGCCCGCTGGAGTGGGCTGGAATTGTAAGCTGCCCTTTTGTTGTGGGTATAGATTGTGCAATTCCCGACCCGAACAGCTGCTGCCCATCTTTTAACGTGATTCCTGCGTCCATACCCGTTGTTTTCCCATCTCCTGGGAAAACATAAATGATATCGTTGGGCCCTGATGCCGTCTGGGCTGCAACCAAAGTGGGGAAGGGACTCTCATAGGTTCCTAAAGAATGGCTTGTATTGTCGACGAACCAAACAATCCATGGCTGGGCAGTTGCTGGATTAATGGCTTTTTCTTTTCTATGGACTCTCTTCACGACAGGGATCTCAAAGCGCGATGGCGCAAAGGCAGAACGAGAAAGCAAGAGGTTGTCATCTTGCGGACAACATTTACCACAGCGCCGGAGTTTGCCGCCAAACGGAAGTGTCAAGGCCACACTTCCTTGGAAAACATTGCGGAAAAGGCGATCATAAGAATAGGCGACTTCGAGAGTAACATATTCTTTGTAACGTCCAAGAAGGCGTGCTTTGCCTCCCCAGGCAGAGGCATTGGAAGAATGAAAATAGTAAGGGCCTGCTGCAGCATAAACGTCGTATGTGGTGTTTTGGGGGATATGAACACCGACTTCGGCATCTCCTCCCATCATCGCTTGTTGCTGTTTAGCTCTTAAGATGATGCTATTGCCCTTAAATTCATCAAACGCATATCCATAGCGGCGGCCTTTATTTTTCCCAACGGGAAAATAGCCATTGATCCGATATTCCATCCGTTCCCCAACAAGCTCAATCCCGGGACTAACCTGATTGACAGTCAGTCCATGGCCGACTCTGCGGACATCGTAATACAAATAGGATCCGAATGTGTGGTTGATAGAGGTTAAGAGCGTACGTTCTCCAATTCCTAAATTTCCTGCCCATTTTCCATCGTTGAAGAGATGGCCCTTAAGATCGAAAAAAGGCATGAAGCCGCTACCAATGCGGTCGTAGATCCCAAAGATTTCTAAAGTCGTATATCCATGTTTATAGCCAATTCCATTGGCCTCATTATGTCTGATGCTGGCATGAAATGCATGATAAGGTGAAAGGCACCACTCTGAAAAATTCTCAGGCGGTATGGGCGGCTGAGTTGGAGGTGATGGGTTGTCAGAAGAATCGAGGTTTGTAGAAGGTTGATCTGCTATCATCACAGGGGGAAGTTTCTCACCAGGGCTTATTGGCACAATAGATGGAGTATCTGGAATTGTAATTTCATGTCCTTCAATAGATGCTGGAAGGGTTAAGTGCGTATCGACCGGGAGCTCTTCTGCAACTTGGAGCTCTTGCTCTAAGCTGGGATCATCTGCACAAAGAGTGATAGCAGGTAAAAAA
>DASUCX010000067.1:0-16856 GCA_036275855.1 Rhabdochlamydiaceae bacterium | reverse complement strand
TTTACCTGCCTTTGATCTGGTTATCCCCAACGCCGATCCTTCGTATTGGGTGGCGTGGCAAAGAGGAAAATTGATCCCCAAAATGGAGTGGAACAAAGAGTGGGATTCCCTCTGCGACCGATTCAATCTTCCACCGAACTGCATTGCCGCTCATGTCCATTGCGAAACAGATTACTACTTTGAGAGAAACTGGCCATTTCATAAATGGCAAGAGCTCTTTGATGCTTTAGACGGTCCGATTGTTTTGCTAGGCCTTAAAAAAGATCTCGTCTTTAAACATCCTCATCTGATCGATCTCCGAGGAGATACGTCTCTTTTTGAAATTCTATCGCTGCTAAAAAACAAATGCCGCTGTCTAGTGGCTCCCGATTCTGGAATTTTAGGAATGACCTACTTCCTCAATACGCCGTTCTCACTCAGAATTGTCTCTCTTTGGGCCGATCCAAACCACGGCATTCTAAAGCAGAATGTCCCCTCCCCCAATCCGCTTCTTGAACATATTCCTGTTATTAGCTCTAATCGAAAAGACGCTGCGTTAATTCCTGTTGCGCAGGTCCTGAAATCCGTATGTTGAATCAAGAACAAAAAAAATTACTCGAAATGCAGCGCGAGCTCATTGCTCAGCATCATCATTTTCCTGTCCCGGAGCCGCTCTGTACATTCGACAGACCCACAGAGGCAGCAAGAGTCCATGGAGAAAAGCTTCTGTCCAATGGCAAAGTCGCCTGCTTGATTTTGGCAGGAGGCCAAGGAACACGTCTTGGAACATCTCGGCCAAAAGCGCTGGTCGAAGTGACTCCTGTCAAAAAGAAAACACTCCTGCAGTTTTTCTGTGAGAAAACAGCGGCGGCATCGATTGCCTATAACACACCGCTTCAACTGGCAATCATGACTTCTTCTTTGAGCCATCGTGAGATACAAGACTACCTCATTAAACATCATTATTTCGGTCTCAAAGAGAGCCAAGTTGGGCTTTTTGAGCAAGACAATGCTCCATTTGTGAACACTGAGGGAAATTGGATTGAAGAATCTCCCGGACATTTTGCAGAAGGTCCTGATGGAAATGGTCACTCTCTACGCAAACTCATGGCGTGCGGCATTGGAAAGCGATGGAAAAACGCAGGGATTGAGTCACTGGTTGTGCTCCCGATCGATAATCCGTTAGCAGATCCTTTTGATGCGGCTCTCTGTGGAGAGCATGCACTGAAAAACCATGAAGTCACCGTCAAAGCAATTGAAAGACTTAATCCTGCTGAAAAAGTCGGCGTGCTTGTCCTAAGAGAAGGGAAGGTTGCAGTGCAGGAATATTCTGAACTGCCGGACCCTTTTGAAGCACCGCTTGCCCATATCGGCCTGTTTTGTTTTGGCCTGACGTTTGTGGAAAAAGCAGCGAATATCGATCTTCCTTGGCACCTGGCTCGAAAAACCTATCATGGACAAAAGATCTGGAAATTCGAGCGATTCCTTTTTGATGTGCTGCCACATTCGCAAAAAACCGGCGTACTTGTCTATCCTAGACATAACGTCTTTGCGCCTCTGAAGAATTTGAAAGGGTCGCATAGCTTAGAAATGGTGCAGCAAGCCTTAGCGGCATTCGACCGTCGTTTTGTAGCAGAATTGACAACGCTGCCTGAGCCTGACCATTTATTTGAATTAGATCCCGCGTTTTATTACCTCACGGAAGAGACACGGAAAAAGTGGAGGGGAAAAGCACTCCCCTCTTTTTTGGATTACTATCCAACTTAGAAGCTGTTAGATAAAATTTATCCTTGAAAAATTCTGATCTTTTGATCAACTATGATCACAGTTTTTAGAATTTACCACTTGAGCATGATGCAAGAAAAAACAAAGGAATTTATTACTCCTTCGCCCTCTAATTTAACGAAATTCCCGCAAGGAAGCGTCGGGGAATTACTATCGCTTGCCACGCCCTTGTTTTTGATTTTATTTGCCGGTTGCCTTTTAAATTTTCTGGAACGAATTTGGTTTGCCCATTTTTCTCTTCAAGCGCTAGAGGCTTCTGTCAATGCTATTTATCTTTTGCGCATTTTTCAGATGCCCTGCATCGCTTTAGCGATGATGGCCCAGGCATATGTTGGATATCATAATGGAGCTAAAGAGTTAACGGCCATTGGGCCGTGTATCTGGCAAATGATCTGGTTTTCTCTTTTTTCGATGGTGATCACTATTCCCTTAAGTTTTTTTGCCCAGGATCTCTTTTTTAAAGGGCTTGAAGTTGAAAAAACCGCATCTCCATACTTTTGCATCCTCGTTTTTTGCAATTTTCTTTACCCGCTGGGCTCTTCGTTATCAAGCTTCTATTTAGGAAGGGGAAAAACAACTTTTACCGTTTTAACAACGATAGGAGCCTATTTACTCAATGCCGGACTCGATATTGCGTTTATCTTTGGCATTGATCCATGGATTCCTGCAATGGGACTCAAAGGGGCTGCATTTGCCACTTTATTGTCCCAAGGCGTCTTCTGCCTTCTTTTATTCGCCCTGTTTATCAACAAATCGAATCAGGCAGCTTTCGGCACCCTACGATGGAAATTTCAGCCCAAGGTTTTTTGGAATTATATCTCCCCGGGAATCCCTCGTGCTTGCGGCCGCCTGCTGCTGTTTGCTTTTTGGGCCGCTAATACACATATTATGGCTGTGAGAGGCGGTGACCATCAGCTGATCTTATCTATTGGAGGGACCATCGGCATGTTCGTGATGTTTCTTAGCGATGGCATTCTACAAGCCTTTGTTGTCCTCATTTCAAACGCTCTTGGAGCACGCAATTACAGCCGACTTAAAAAATTGCTCCATTCTGGTCTTTGGGTGATTCTTTCTATTGGATGTCTTTTGACGGTTCCCCTCATCGTGTTTCCCAACTCAGTGCTGATGCTGTTCTCGCTTAAGACAGTTTTGACAACGGGCTTGAAGTGGAGTTTAATCTGGATGTGGATGCACACAATCGCGCTCATGTTAAATGCCCTATTACTTGCCGTGCTGATTTCTCACAAAGACACCTTGTTTGTTCTCATTGCGAGCCTTATCGCCGCTGTGTTCGGCTATATGACGACTTTCATTGGAATGAATTATTTTAACCTTTCCACGGATAAATTCTGGTTCCTCACTGTTGTGAATATGGTCTTTTGCACCTGTCTTTATGCGTGGCGCATTTCTCGAAAGAAATGGCTCCTACCCGATTTCAATCCCACTGAATCGATTCAAGGTCAAAATAATCCATGAAAATTTGCTATCTCGGCGCTGGAACTTGGGGATTTTGTTTAGCTTCACTCTTGGCATCAAAAGGGCATCAAGTCGCCTTATGGACCAAACGCGATGACTTTGCCAAGCTGCTCGCCAAAACTCGAAAACATCCTAAACTTCCAAATTTCGAAGCGCACCCCACTGTCATCCCGACTAGCGACCTGACAGTAGCTCTGGAAAACGCCGATTGTATTGTCGAATCTATCACTTCTGCCGGCATCCGTCCTGTCTTTGAACAAATCCGTACTCTCGCTAAAGGAAACTGTCCTATTGTCATTACCTCCAAGGGGATCGAGCAAGACAGCTGCTTGCTCCTTCCGGAAGTTGTTCTCGATGTGATGGGGCCTTCTCACCGAAAATTCGTCGGATGTCTCAGCGGGCCCAGCCATGCGGAAGAAGTGATCGAAAAACTCCCCACTTCCGTCGTCTGCTCTGCCTATGAGCCAGACATCATGCAGCAGATCCATGATCTTTTTTCGACCCCCTTTCTCCGTGTTTATCCCAACTCCGACATCAATGGAGTCTCCTTCGGAGGCGCAATGAAAAACATCATAGCGATTGCCTGCGGAATTTCCGATGGGTTAGGTTTTGGGGACAATACAAAGGCCGCTTTGATGACACGGGGTCTCCACGAGATCAGAAAACTCTCCATCACCAAAGAAGCGAAATCTGAGACATTGAACGGCCTCTCGGGGCTTGGAGATCTCTGCGTTACCTGCCTCTCCAAACACAGCCGCAATTACAAATTCGGTCATTTAATTGCTGAAGGGCAATCTCCCGATGAGGCCAAAAAAAACGTCGGCATGGTCGTCGAAGGGGCCTACACGTGTGTCGCCGCTCTGCAGCTGGCAAAAAAAGCCCGCATAGCCGTGCCAATCGCAGAGGCTGTTTATGCCATTATCTATGAAAAGATGAATCCCCGCGATGCTGTTAAATCGCTCCTTCAACGCGCCATCAAGGAAGAACACTTGTAAAATGATCTTCGGTCAAAAAATCGTCACAGCTCAAGAAATGCAAAGGATCGAAAAAAAGGCGATCGCTGCTGGACATAGCGCAGAAAAATTCATGGATAAAGCCGCTGAAGGGATCGCATCGATCACGAAAGAGTTCATCGAAAGACTTCATTTGCCAAAAAAAATCATTCTTTTGACGGGCAAAGGGAGTAATGCCGGCGATGCCTATACGGCAGGAGCTATTCTCCGCAAAAAACGATTTTCCGTTCTTGCCGTCTCTCCATTTCCCCTCAAAGAATGTTCGCCTCTTTGCCGTGAAAGGCATCATCGCTTTACCAAAAGCGGCGGAAAAGTCGTCTCTTTAGACAACGCCGATATCAAAGGATTTGGAGTTATCCTCGATGGTCTTGTTGGAACTGGTTTTAAAGGAAAAGCAACAGGCGCTTTAGCTAAAGCAATCGAATGGGCCAATCAAACAGATCTGCCAATTTTAGCCCTCGATATTCCCTCAGGGGTGAATGGAACGACTGGCGAAGTCGAATCGGTTGCCATCGATGCCGTTGGCACCCTTTTTTTAGGACTTCCTAAAACCGGCTTCTTTCTGGAAAAAGGGTGGGATCATATTGGAGATCTCGCCGGCATCGATTTCGGCCTTCCCGAAGAATTTGTCAATCAGGCGAAAGAAGACGCTCTGCTGCTCGATCCGACGTCTCTTAATCTGCCACACTTGAGAAGATCGAGACACAAGTACGAAGCTGGTTACGTGTTGGGGATTGCCGGATCTTCCCAAATGCCAGGCGCAGCAGCTCTAGCCGCAGCAGGAGTCTTGCGTAGCGGAGCCGGCATCGTTAGACTTTTTTCCATGCCCGGGATGCCAATCGATCAACTGCTTGCAGAAGTCATCCATGAAGAGGTCGACTTAAAAAAAATTAAAGAAGAGTCGAAACGAGCAGCCGCTTATTTTGTCGGGCCTGGCCTTGGAAAAACTGTCTTAACTGAAAAACTGCTAAAGGAGCTTCTCCCATCCTTGCGCCTGCCAACCGTCCTCGATGCTGATGCTTTATATTTTCTGGCAAAAAATCCCTCTACAAAACTTCCCAAGCACTCTATTTTGACTCCTCATCATGGAGAAATGGAAAAACTGCTCAAGAAAAAACCCGGTTTAAAGAGCTGCCAAGCCTTTGTCGAAAAACACAAAACCACCCTCGTTTTGAAGGGAGCTCCTTCCATCATTTTCCATCATGGAAAAAAACCTCTTGTGATCGCACATGGCGATCCCGGTATGGCAACCGCTGGATCGGGCGATGTCCTCACGGGGATTTTAGCTGGGCTGCTGGCACAGAAAATGACACCTGATGAAGCTGCAGCGCTGGGAGTCTATCTCCATGCCAGAGCTGGGGAGATCGCAGGACTGAACCTGACATCCTACTGTATGATCGCTTCAGATATTTTGAAGTATCTGCCACAAGCCTTCGTTATTTTGTGATAAGATTTATTTGATTTCCAAAAAATAGTTCTTTAGGTCTACAATCTCCGCATAAAAAACCACCAGCGTATTATGACAAGCCTTTCCCAACCCGTGAAAACTTCTTATCCTCCTGCATACATCCTAAACGAAACTGATTTTTCCACGTCACAAGTGACCCCCTCGAGCCCTTTAGAAATTCTTCCTACCGATCCAGTGCAAAAAATTAGCTTATTTTTAGGAGTTGTAGAACTCGGTCGCCTCTCTTGCGTAAGCAAATCACTGCACATCATTACTACACAGCACCTGTGGTCTCATCAGCTCTCTTTTTTAGATTCGTCTGTGGCATCTGAGCTTTCTCCTAAACAAAGAGTAAAAAACGCCTTCTTTGCAGTTTACTACAAATGCCCAGAAATTTTTGTCAAAATTTTCGGTATTAAATCCCTCGTTAAAATGAAAATCGAAGACGGAGATCTTCTCCCAGAAAGTCCAATTTTTTCCCTGACACCACACCTGTGTACAATTTTTAAAACAGAGAAAATCATTCGAAGATCAGACTTCAATGCTTTCATGTTCCCTTGCATTTTCAAAAACCACAGCAGCTTTGTGGCCATTTCAACCCACAGGCTTCCTAATGCGTTGAGATTCTCCTTCTTCCACACAGTAGGCTGCGTCGAAAACATGAGTATTTTTTCTCTCACCCCACAAAGAGAACTTAAGCTAAAGGATTTTTTTAAGTCAGGTTCATTGCAGTTTCCCACTTGGTGGTATACGAAAGATGAGCATGTGGAACTTCGGCTCCCTCGCGAGGTTTTGACCTTTTTTCTCGAGACCTAGGGATAATATTCTCGATACCACGCCAGGAACTTTTCAATCCCCGTCTCTAAAGAAATCTTAGGAGAAAATCCCAGTACCTTCTGGCTTTTAGAAATATCGGCATAGGTGACTGGAACTTCTGAAAGCTGCATCGGCAGAAAGTTTTTCACGGCATTTTTGCCAAGGTGGTTTTCTAAAATCTCGACGAGGTGAAGAACGCCCTCGGGTTTGTGGTTCCCTAGGTTGAAAATTTCACAGGGAGCTGCTAAATCGATAGCTGCAATGGTTCCTGCGACAATATCATCAATGTAGGTAAAGTCCCGTTTCATCTGACCTTCGTTGAAAATTTGCAGCGGCTTTCCTTTCAAAATCGCATCCGTGAAAGAAAAATAAGCCATGTCAGGGCGTCCCCATGGACCGTAAACAGTAAAGAACCTGAGTCCAGTCACTGAAATCCCGAACATATGATGATACGCATGGGCGATCAGTTCATTCGATTTTTTCGTCGCTCCGTAAAGACTGGAAGGAAGATCGATCTGATCTGTCTCAGAAAAAGGGATTTTCTTATTGAGGCCGTAGACGGATGACGATGAAGCATAGACGAGGGGGATTTCCGGATGATGCCGGATCACTTCAACGACTTTGATAAACCCATCTAAATTCGAAGCAACATAATCTTGGGGCTGCTTGATCGAGTGTCGGACTCCCGCTTGAGCTGCTAAGTGGAGGAAATGCGTGATCTTATTTTCTACCACAAGCTTCTCCAAAAGAGCGCCGTCGCAAATGTCGGCCTCAAACACTTTTATACCGACCTTCTCCAATATCGCTGCCCGATCCCGTTTCAATTGCGGGTCGTAATACGCGTTGAAATTGTCACAGCCAACAACAGTATCTCCCCGTTTCCGGAGAGCCTGTGCAATGTGAAATCCGATAAAGCCTGCGATCCCTGTGATAAAGATGTGCATTGCGAAAAATTATTCTACGGGTTAATGATATATACTGCGCGCTGCTCAAAACTTAAAATTTGGACTGGCTGCGACTTTGCCAAATCGATCTTCCTCGTCGCCCTTGCCTTTCGGCAATGGTGCTCCTCTTTCAGACCGGGGCAGACTGGGGCCAAAGCCCCTTCGATTTGGCTTTGTCTCGCTGAGTCCAAAATTTTAAGTTTTGAGCAGCGCGCAGTATAGGCGTAGTAATTTTATATGCATTTTTACTTTATCTGCATCTTTTTATTGTTGTTCGGCTGCGGAAATCGTCCCTACATGGGGCAAGATTGCGTCGGAGCCGATGAATTTGTCATGGATTCGTATAAAATCCGACAAGGAAAATTTTCAATCTTGCAGTTGGAAGGAAAATGTTATGAAGAGCTTGCTAGTTCTCTCCTATGCGAATTTCAAGATGTCATTCAAGACGGCGATGTGCTCTACGTTGCTGTCTTCCATCCGACACGATCAGATATCTCCGCTGCGATCGAAGCGATCGGCTCGACTGTAGGATTCCATGTCAATGAAGGGAAAATAAGGCTCCCTGACCTCGACCCCATCCCTGTCTCAGGACTGACATTAGAAGAGGCCTCTCTCAAAATCCAGGCGCTCTACTCAACTCAGATTCGCGATGTGCAGGTATTTCTCTCTTACAAAGACCGTTTGGAGCGCAAAGTCGAACTTGCCGGCCTTGTCGTCCTCCCAACCATCCCTATTGACGGTCGCATTCGGCTCTTTGAGACGTTGTCCCGGGCAAAAGTTCCTCCTAATGCCAATCTCTTCAAGAGTTATGTCGTCCGGAACAATCAAATGCTTCCTGTCGACCTCTACAAACTACTCAAAGAAGGCGACATGACCCAAAACATTGTGATGCGCGGCGGCGACAAGGTTTATATCGCCGATCCTTCGGCTTCCACCTTGATGGTCCTTGGAGAAGTCGGCAAAGAACGACTTGTCGATGTCCCCAACGGCTTCATGACGATTCGTCAAGCTTTAGCAGAAGCTGGTGGTATTCCCTTCACGGGAAACAAATCGTATATCCAAGTTATTCGTGGTAATGTCTTAAATCCCAAAATTTATACGCTGACCTGGGACCATGTGATCCATCTTCCTTCGGATAGCATGCTGTTGATTCCAGGTGATATCATTTATGTCGCAGCGACGCCGATCACTAACTGGAACCGCTTCATGTCCCAGCTGCTGCCAACATTTGTTAACATCGACCTGATCCGCCAAGGGGTTAAAAGCATCGGAGTGAATGTGCCATGATTGATGATATATTTATCTCCGCTGAGGATATTCAGAGACTTTATCAGAAAAAAAAGAGAAAGATCTGGAAATTTTCACTCATCGGAATTCTGCTCCTTCTTTTTCATTTTTTGTTTTCACCTCCAGCTTACCTAGCCACTGCAACTTTTAAACAATCTTCCTCCCGCATCGAATCAGGGACAGATCTCAAAAAACTCGTTCGTACTTTTGCGGGGACTGGTTCTGAAGCTTCCACCATTCCACTGATGCTCTCACGCTCCGTGCTGGCAAAAACCGTTGAAGAACTCGGCTTTCAAGCAGCTGTCAATGAACACGGTTTTTTCACAAAGAAACTCATAGCTTGCCGCAATAACCTCCTAGCTGAAATCGGAAGACCGCTAAAAAAAGAAGACACCTTCCATTTCCAGCATCTCCATTATGACGGAGAACACCCTCGCCACTATTTCCTCCGTTTCACCTCCCCTGAGAGTTTTGAAATTCTCGATAAAAGTCAGGAAAAGCTTGCAGCCGGATCCATTAACTCTGAGCTACAGATGCAAGAGATCATTTTTACCCTGGTAAAAACGCCAAAAAACCTCAAAACAGGAAAACTCTATCCCCTCTCTATTTCCCCACTTCGCACCGTCGTTGCTCATGTGAGAGAGCAAACACGCATCAAACCTCTTCGAGAGGATAAAAACATCCTCATGATTAATTTCTCCGGTCCAGATCGGGAAAGCTCGGCACAGTTTGTCAATACCCTCATCAGCAAATATGAAGCGTTTTTAGTCGATGAAAATAAAAGCGTGATCGGCTCACAACTCAAATATCTTGACCAGCGGCAAAATGAACTTAACTCCAAGTTAGACTGCGATATTCAAGACCATGTGAAGGTCCTCAAACAAAGCCTTCTTAACCAAGGCTACCTGGGCATCGAAGAAGAAATTGATTCGATTTTATCCCCTTTACAGACCTACCAGTCAAGATTAAACGAGATCGAAATTGAAATGGCTGGTCTAGAGCAACAGGAGCAACGGATTTCTCACCCTGATCTCCCGATTCCGATTCATCACTCTCCCCCCAAACTGGTGAGACAGTTTGGACAAAACCTTGCTGATCAGATCAACGAAGCTTCTTTTTTACTGCAGAAACTGGAAAAAGATGAACCTCTATACCCAAACAACTTGAAGAATCGGGAATTTGACAAGAAGGGTCCTCAGAATTTTTGTTCGGAGCGAGCGACCATTGCCGAGAGGCTGCGGACACCGACAAACAGTCCGGCGGACTGTTTGTCAGGAAAGCAGGTGAACGAAGTGAACTGGCCCGAAGGGGGCGCGAGCGAGAACAAAAATTCTGAGGCTGCGGAATCGAAAAAAAGGTCCGAAGGACCTTTTTCTCGCGGAGCAGGTGAGCAAAGCGAACTGGCCCGTAGGGACCCGACGCAGTCAAAAACCGATTCTTCAAATTGTTTGGGTATAACTCCAACCTTTACTTCTAGCGTACTCGGACCGCTGATCACAGAGGTCGAATTATCCAGAGCAAAACCAGACTATTCTGAAAAAAAACATCAGCTTGCTTCTCATCTTCATACCTTTCTGGATCACCTTGCCCTTCGTCAAAAAAACCTACAGGAAAATTCCAGTTATATCGATCAACTCGAATCCGATTTCAACGGGATGACACTGGAAGCTTCGAGAAATCTCTTTCAACAATACTGCAAACAGCTCGATGATCTCCACGCCCAATTAAAACAAGTGATTTTTTTCCGCGACCATCTCAATGAACCTAACTTTGAGATCAGCACTCTTTCGAATATTCTCAACGATACTGTCACACAGCAACTCGTGCAGAAATCGAGCGAGCTTGCAGGACAGCTCTGCGATCTGATTAATCGTAGCGGAAGAGAACATGAGCGTCTTAAAGAGACGTTAGCTATCCAAAAAAGGTACCTTGAGTCCCATCTCAGCCAAACCCTCGAGCTCGGAAAAATTCGAATCCAACTAATTAAGGAAAAAATCGGCTCCATCTACCAAGTGATGAAAGATCTGCTGCAAAAAGAAAAAAGCATCCTGGAAAACAAAATTGAAGAACTCAAAATCTCGATGCAAGAGCTCCCTGAGCTCTGGCATTTGGACAAACGACTTAAATTCAAAGCAGAATTGACAAAAGGGATGATGGAAGGATTGACCCATATCGCCGAATCGAAAAATCTCTCGCGCTACCTCTATCAAGTCGAATCAAAGCCTTTAGACTTAGCCCTACCGCCCCTTTCCCCACAGTCTCCCCATCTTCTTCTTAAAATTACAGCTGGAGCCTTTGTCCTAGCAGCGCTTTGCTATGCGTTTTTCTTAATCCAGGCTCTTCTCAAAGGCCTGCCGGCGTCACTAACCACGCTCCGTTTGATGGGCGGCCATACCTCCGGCTCATTTTCTTCCCAGTCCTATCTGCCGCTTAATCAATTAACCGATCAAGATCTTGAAACCCTCCGCTCCATGGCTGCGTTTATTCTGGAAAGAAAACACAGCCCCTCTGCGATTGGACTTTTAAGTAAAAAAGAATCTCATTTTTGTTTCAACCTGGCGCATCTTCTCTCGTTGCACCACCAGAAAGTGCTTATCATCGATTGCAACTTTGATCGAACCGCTCCTGTCACTGCTTCGGTCAGCGCTCCGGTCACCGCTCTGGCCCAAGATCAGACGGGGCTTTGGCAGTACATCAATCACTCTGTTGCAGAACTTCCCATCCGCCGTGAAAAAACCTACGATTTCCTTGCCTCTGGAGGGACAACCCGGCATGGCGTAGAACTTTTGGCGTCACCCATTTTTTCCAGAGTCTTAGCCGACTGCCAAAGCCGGTATGATTTTGTACTGCTGCTCCGCCAAACTCCGCTCTCTTCTCAAGACGCTGTGCAGATCCTGCAGCTTTCTCATCTTGCCATCATTGCAACAGACGAAGAATCGCAAGAGGTCTTTAAACCGTATCTCCAATGGTCTCGACAAAAAGAAAATTCATGTGTTACATTCTTTCAGCACCAGATATTTGCTGAGTGAATCTATCCTTATGAAAAAACATCTTCTTGCTCTTCTTCTCACTGTTCCTTCTTTGATTTTTGCTCGAAAAACTTTGGAATACGGAAAGCTCGCTTCAGAGGAAGGTCCTTGGCTTACCGGTCCGATCGTCACCCCTGCCCCACACGTCGTTCCTGTCGGCCATCAAAACTATGAACAGTACCTCTTCTGGTACCAGTTCAAAGGCGTCTATAACGACCATTGGCGTCCTGTCAAAAAGCCGCTCTTTACCACCATTCAAAGCCAAACTTTGTTTCAATTTGGTGTTTTACCGGCAACCGAAATTGATATCTTCCCGACCTTCCAATATAACCATTTCATGCACATGCATAAATGGTGCTTTTCCGATCTGCCTGTTTCCATCTCCTTTCAGCTTTTGATGGACAAGCCCGATGAGTGGTGGCCTTCAATCAAATTGCGGCTTGGCGCCATTGTCCCTCTGGGGAAACACGACCGTTTAGATCCCCCAAAAATTGGAACTGACCTTTCCGGAACTGGGAACTGGTCTCCTGGAATATCCCTTGTTTTTGGCCGGCTTTTTAACTTTGGCAATTATAATTTTTTAGCTTTGCGGTTCGCCGCTAAATACGAGTTTGGCACCTCCGTCAATATCCATGGGGAGTCCGCCTATGTCGGTGCACCTGATAGCGACGGCGTGACAGGAACACGTGGGAGAGTTTATCCAGGACAAGTTTTGACGCTCGAACAAGGAATAGAATATTCGATTACCCACAACTGGGCTTTTGCCATGGACATCGTTTACAAGCACTGCAATCGTACTTGTTTCAAAGGTCAAACACCCCCAGGATCCACCGTCGGATATCGTTCAGCAGAGCTGCTCAGCCTAGCCCCTGCGATCGAATACAATTTCAACGCAAACATCGGCATTATCTTCGGGCCTTGGTTCACTGTGATCGGCCGAAACAACAACCTTACCGCCGATTATATTGCTTGGGTCTTTGCCGTTAACATATTCAACTAAGAGGGTGTTTTAAATAAGCCACGGTTGCATTGCGACCTGTCGGCTTATCTCTTCGATACGAATAGAAGTCGGTTGGATTGCAACAAGTGCAGATCGGAGCAATCTCCAGATGATGAGGCAAGATCCCTGCCTCAAGCAATTGAATCCTAGCCATTTCCCATAAATCAAAATAGAGCGGCTTTATTTGATAAGACCAAAATTTCTGAGGAATTTCTTTCTCAAAATGAATAAACTCCGAACAACAAGGCCCTAAACTTGGAGAAATCCCCACAAACAGATTTTCCGCCTTGGTTCCAAATATATGCCCCATCTTGGCAATGGCCTGCTTATAGATGTTCTGCACATTTCCCCTCCATCCGGCATGAATACAGCCAAGCGCTTTTTCCATTGGATCGTAGAAAACCACAGCTTGGCAATCGGCATGCTTAATGAAAAGACCTGCCGATTTTTCCTGCGTAATCAACCCATCGCATTCTTCATTTTCTGGATCGAGAGGTGCCAGTTCAATTTGAATGCCATGAACCTGTTTACCACTGACGAGATGTTTGCACCCGAGATGTTTTTGGATTTTCGCACGATTAAGATTGATCTTCGCCTCGTCATCTCCCGTACCGCCTCCGACATTGAGCGAATAATACGGACCTTCGCTGACCCCCCCCTGCCGCAAATAGACAGCATGGCGCACCTCAGGAAATTCTTGTAAAAGCTCAAACTCGAGCCACTCTAAATTTCCTCTTTTTTTACGAAGCATCTATACGGCACCCGCTGAGGTTTTGTGAATTTGGACTGGCTGCGACTTTGCCAAATCGATCCTCCTCGTCAGCCGTCCCGGTTCGCAGGCTCACCTGCTTTGCAACGCAAAGGTCCACTGGACCTTTGCGTGTCTTCAGCAGCCCTGTCGGGAATGGTCTTCCTCGTTCGGCCGTTGTCACTTCGATTTGGCTTTGCCTCGCTGAGTCCAAATTCACAAAACCTCAGCGGGCACCGTATTCACTTAATAGGACAGCCTGTCGGCGACCTAGCAGAAGGCGTCATTTTATTCTCCGCTCCCACTTTTTGCACGGCCCTGTCCGGCGTCATGGTCATTCCATTGGCATCTTGCTGAGAAGCATATTGCATCGCCGTTGATCGCTGATCTGCAGTGAATTGGCCGCAGAACATCTTTTTATTCATCGCATTCAGCTGAGATGAAAATTGTTGCACATCTGCGCTCATGTTGCTGCAATCCATGGGAGCTGGAGCTGCAATCTCTTTTACAGCATCCTCTGCGAAGGCGACACTCATCAAGCATAAAGCAACTAATGCTAATTGTAATCTTTTCATCTTCCCCTCTTTTTGAATTAAATTTGACTATAACGGCGCTTGCTATTTTTGTCCATGCGCCTTAAAAGAAGGGTTATGAGCGAAAGGCCGATTGAATGCAGCCAATGCAAGCGCCCTGCGAAAATCCTCTATAAAGAGATCTTAGAAGGCACCATCAACTGCACCCAAATGTGCGCCGACTGCCCCGTCTTGCAAGCCAAGCTCCACGGAGAAGCCGGAAAAACAGATAACAAAGCAGGCCAGATTTGCTGCAATAGCTGCGGTACTTCTTTGGAATCCGTCCAAACGGGACAGCCTGTCGGTTGTACCGAATGTTATGTCGTATTCAATGACTTTCTGGTAGAAGAAGTGATTGCAGCAGGGGCTATCCCTCCAGCTCTTCAAAAAAAATTGGCCGATCACCGATCTCAAGCTATCCATATCGGAAAATCTCCCGATCAAATCGTCGATACCACACTCTCTTCGCGTCTGACATCCCTCAACGATGCCCTCAATGATGCGTTAAAAAGAGAAAATTACGAACAAGCTGCGCTCCTCCGAGATCAAATTAAAAATCTGACGGAAAAAAAACCATGAGTGCTCTGCCGCCATCGGTTGTCGACCATACTCTCTGGGAAGAAGACAAAAATCCAATTTGGCTTGGATCGTCGCTCCTCCTTCAACGCAACTTCGCAAGATATAAATTTCCCCCCAAGCTCTCCGAATCCGAAATGACCCAAGTGAGCACACTCCTCTCTGAAGCTCTGCAAAAAAACGTCAAAGGCACGACCTACTTCCCTGCGGATAAACTCTCTCCTCTTGACAAAGAATTTATCTTTGAACACTTTCTCTGCTTAGAGAGTTTTCAAAATGCGGACAAGGGGCAAGGATTTCTCATCAATGGTCTTTTCTTAGCTCAGCTCAATCTGAAAAACCATCTGCAGCTCCAGCTCATCGATACCTCTCCCGATCTCCTGACCGCCTGGTCGCAGCTGGTCAAACTCGAAGCCGAGATCGGCAAAACTCTCGATTACGCGTTTTCTCCTAAATTTGGCTACCTCACTTCCGATCCCACCCTCTGCGGCACCGCCTTGCAGGCTCTTCTTTTTCTGCACATTCCTGCGCTTCATCATACAGGACAGCTCCACGAAGTCTTAGGCAAACAAACCGAAGACGACATCATGACCATGGGACTCGAAGGAGCTCTCGATGATTTAGTAGGAGATTTTCTGATTCTGAAAAATCGGTACACGCTGGGTGTGACGGAAGAAAGTCTGCTCCATGCGCTCCAAAATACCGCCATGAAACTCTCGTCTGCCGAAAAAGCTCTCCGGATCCATCTCAAAGAAAGCGGAAATTCTGCAATGAAAGATCTCGTCAGCCGCGCCTATGGCCTTCTCGTCCATTCTTACCAGCTGCAAACCAAAGAAACACTCAATAGCTTAAGCCTCATCAAACTCGGACTCGATCTCGGCTGGATCTCCGGAATCACAAGCCAAGCATTAAGCACCCTTTTCTTTAAATGCAGGCACGCCCATCTGGCGCATCTTCTCAACGAAAAAACGCTCGATTCCCAAGACATACCTCATAAACGGGCCGAATTCATCCACAAAGCCCTCCAAGGCATCTCTCTCAGCGAATAAAATCATTTTTAATCTCGAAAATGTTACACTCCTCCTATGAAATCTCGCTGCAGCGCACTCCTTCTCATGGCCGGTATCGGAAGCCGTTTAGGCAGTCCGATTCCTAAACAATTCCACCTTCTAGGTTCTAAAAAAGTCTATCTCCACACTCTAGAAACTTTTATCAACTCCCATCTGTTTCAGCAAATCATTCTGGTGTGCCATTCCGATTGGATCGATCAGGTAAAAAATGAAATCCCCTCCGATCCCACAATCCAGATCATTGCCGGCGGCCCGACACGGCAAGCTTCCTCTTTACTAGGACTCAAGGCTTGCAACAGAGCCGATTTCGTCATGATTCACGACGCCGTCCGTCCGTTTGTTTCTCAAGAAATTTTAGAACGCAATCTCGCAGCCGTTCAACACCATCGCGCCGTCGACACCTGCATTCCTTCTGCTGATACCATTGTTCATGCAAAGAATGGAGAGTTTATCACTTCGATTCCTAATCGAAAAGATTATCAACGGGGACAAACCCCCCAAACGTTTGATTATCAACTCATCTTTGAGGCTCATCAAAAAACGAAGTCGACAGAGTCGACAGATGATTGCTCCCTGGTCTTAGAATTAGGACACTCCATTGCCATCGTCTCAGGCGCTGAGGACAACCTCAAAATCACGACCGAAATGGATGTTGAGATCGCAGAATGGATGCTTAGCAAGAACCTATCCTTTCCTAATTCTTGACGTGTATTATTTATTCCCCTATCATTTCCCCTACAATGCCCGTTGAGTTCATGAAAACATTAAATTCTTTTTTTTTGTTTTAAAAAATTTCCGTACTTAATTACAGCCTTTAGCGCACTGGGTCTCATTTGCACAGGATGCGCAAGAAATTCTCCCGATACAGAAATGACCCAACTGCAAATCCGAGAAATACAGACCCGCACTTTTGAAGCCAAAGAGGCTAAAGCCGTCCTCAAAGAAATGATCAATGTTTTACAAGACGATGCTTTTATCGTTAAAAATGCCAATATGGATTTAGGCCTTCTCACAGGAGAAAAAGACATCGAGTTAGAAAAAGGCTGGGAAAAGTGGATGACCATTCTAGCCAGCGGCCAAAATGCACGATGGAAAAAAAATGGAATCACCGAAC
>DASUCX010000066.1:0-5131 GCA_036275855.1 Rhabdochlamydiaceae bacterium | reverse complement strand
CTGGCGTTGTTGCCGTGAGTTCAGATTCGAAATTTGTGTTCGCAATATGTAGCATAAAGCGCTCAAAATAAGAAAGTTAATATTTTCGCTTTTGAAGAAATAGCCGATTTATTTATGATGTGGGCAGACCCTGGGCTTGCTGAAGGCCGACGTTATGCGTCGGAGGTTGTGTAGGCGGACTGGGGTTGTTTTTTTTCTACCTTCTCGAATTCTTTTCTAAAGCTGAATCAATTCTTTGGGATCGAGAGTCTCTTCGAAATACTGGCTGAGTTTTTCATGCCTTAAATGTAAGCAATTTTTGGGTTTTAAGCAACGATTCCCTCATAAAACGTGGCTGCCTGCCACGTTTTTCGTTGGAAAAACGTGTTAGTTGGCCACTTTATTCGTACGAAAAACGTGGTTGAAAGTCATAAGCCATTGATAATGAATGCTATAATGCTGACTAGGCTTGCTTAAGAATGGTATTGACCCAGGTTTCAGTAATCTTCACAGGGTATTCTTCTTTAGCTTTTTCCTGAAATTGCTGAGCTGTTGCTTGAATTTGCTCTCGAATGACACGGATCACATATTTTGTAATACGGTATTGTGCTTGACAATCTTCTGATATTGTACTCTTTTGCTGAACAATTCGATCTGCCATTTTGATGAGCTGCTGCTGCTCATTCCCAAGCTGTCTTTGAAGTTTTTTAATTTTGTCATAGAGTTGGTCAACTTCCTGCACTGTGGATTCAAGAGTAGGAAGCTCCGCATCTTTTTTCTTAATCTCTTCTGATTTTTGGGCGTCTTCACCTCTTAATATTTGTTGAGAACGCTGATTTTGAAGACTTAATTTCTCAATTTTTAATTTTTAAAGTGCTTCTCTTTGAACAGTTGGAGACCAGTTTTGAACTGCTTTTATCACCTGTTGCGTAAGTTGTATTGATAAACGGGGATTAGCGCGTTCTGGACTTAGCTCATGCCCCAGCTGTATGATCTTACTCAGGGCATTTTTTTCTATTTCTAGAGGAGTTCTCTCATCGAAAAAGAGATGCTCTAACACGTTCTCTGTTTCTTTATCGGAAAGAGTTGGGAAGTCAATTTTCTTTAAGCGGTCAGTAAAAGCAACATTAGTTGCAAATTTTCTCTCGTACTCTTTTTGTGTCGTTGCAAAAATCACTTTAAGCTTTCGCTCAACCAATGCATGTCTTGAGGAGTTCGATACATGCATCGTCGAAGCACTGCGCTTCATCAAAAAAAACGACCGTGTTGTTTTCTTTTCCCTCGAGGATCTTCAAAAATGCCAAAAGCGGCTCGGTAGAGACAACCAGTTTCCCATACTCACTCCACTCGCTGTCCCGAGTACCTTCGGTTAAATTCTTCTTTTGAAAAGCCCATTGAGCTGTATTAACAGAATAAAAAGTTTTTCCTCGGAGCGCGGGATATTGATTTAACTTTTCAACCTGATAGACAAGATTTATGATTGCCGATGTTTTGCCTGTCCCAGCAGGGCCGACTAACATCGGAAATTGATCAGAAACAGCCTTAGAGTCCATGTCTGTCAAAGCTAGTGCGATTTGTCCGATTTGCACCGATCTTTGTGTTGTAAGCAGGTGAATGGGATTGTCTCGAACTTCGGCTGTCAAGTTTCGGTATTCTTTTTCGGCTAATTCAACACTTTGGACGATGCCAGACCATTGCTCGATCCATCTTGCCAATATACATAGTCCTATATAAGCAATGGCAAAGACTTTCAGGTGGTAGTGAGTCACTCCAAACCATTTGTGAAGGTTTTTATAACTTGCTCTATAACCTACTTTAATTGATTGCCAAAAATATCCAATCGCCGTAGGTATACCAATGAACTCGTAAAAATGTCGTGGGGGCTTAGTAGAAAAGCGAACATGAAAAGGCCAGGTAAGCCAAGATAAAACATAGTAGGCAATTGTATGGATTTTTTTTGTGCTAAGATAATGGGAAACCTGCTTAGGAACAATTGACCCCGCAGGCTTGGATAAAAGCTCTGTTTCCAATTGAATTTGCTCTTGACTGAGTGGTGGAAGGTCATGCCAAGTTTGGCTGCTCCAAGCTTGAATAGGAAAAGCAATTCCGTTGAGAGTATTCAATGAGCTTAATATTTCTGTTTTCAATGACATATAATTCCTGACTAATTTTTAAAAATTATAAACAAAAAAATGTATAATTACAAGTAATGTCTTTTTTTTGTAATAGGTTGTGTGCTAAGCGAATTAATTTTTTTATTTAACGGAGGGCGTTTCCCAAAGTTTCCTTGCATTTCTAGAGACATCAGGAAGCACTTTTTGATCGAGCTTCATCCAGGGATCTGCATGGTATGACTGCCGTAAGCGGTCGTATTCTTTTTGGGGATAAATGGTCCAGAATTCTTCCGAAGTGTAATAGGAATAGCTATAGAGGACTTTCCGGCCACTGGCCTCTTTTGTCCATTTTTCGAGTTGATGAACGAGCTCGGAGGGAGTTTTTGCGGTGGGAGAAATTCCATAGATGCCGACATTCACAAAGAAGGGGCTTGCTGTGGGAAGAAAATGGGGGGAAAGGATTTGCGGTTTTTTGGTGGTTGGTGAAGGGCATAGCCAGAGAGGGAAAATGCCGATCTCTTGAAAGACTGTGTTAACAAACGATTCGACATTTTCAACGGGAATGCAAAAATCTTGGATAATAAATTGGTTAGCGACCCAGTCTTCGGAGTTGGAGTGGAGCCAAGAGTAGAGCTGATGGCTAGTCATCGCCCAGCCCCAGATGAGGCGAAAAAGGAGACCGGGATCTTGTAGCTCCTTGAAATTTTTGGAGTGGAATTTTGGAAGGAGTTTGGCGAGTGTCGGTAGTTTAAAGCGGCTCTCTAAAAGATAACGCGGGATTGCGGACCAATGCGTCCCATAGGCTCCGATCCAAAAAGCGCCTCTGTCATGCCGGAAGAGATAATCCAAGAGCGGAATTTTCTCTTCGTATTGATCGGGCGCTTGTTTGGCATGAGGGTAGAACCACTGGCTCCAAGGATGTTGTTGAAGCAGAGTTGCAGAAATGGTTTCCGGTTGCTGAAGAAAAGAGCCTTCGATCACTTTGATATGATCGGGAGCAAAGATCAAGCCCTCAATAAAATCAGGAGCTGAGGCCGATCCGAGGTTTTGTTTAAAATAGTTGAGTGTATCTCCAATGGAAGAAAATTTCAGATATCTCAGTGCAATCCAGGGTGTCGCGGGAATTAGTTTAAGCTCGATGGAAAGGAGCACTCCAAGCGTTCCGTACGATCCGACAATGCCATAGAAAAGATCGGCATGCTCAGTGGGAGTAGCGTGGATGACTGTGCTGTTTCCTAGGAGAACTTCATAAGCGAGGCAATTGTCGCTGAAAAGTCCAAAGCGGTGGGATGCGCTCTCTAAGCCGCCTCCCATGATGGCGCCGCCAACGGTGATGCCTTTGAATTCTGGGATCACAGGAACCATCATTCCGTGTTCTAAGGCGGATTTAGCGAGTTGCTCCATCGTGACCCGCGGCTCGACGATGATGCGTCTTGCCACAGGATCGATTTTCAAGATCCGATTGAAATGGTTGATGTTAAGCTTCGATGCGTCTGATTTGTACTCATGGGATCGTGTGATATTAGAGGGATGCGGATGGTTTTGAAGGCTAAAATGTCCCGTCGTGTCTTTCAATTGCTGTCGAAGGGCTTCTACATCTTGTGCATGTTGATCCATATCATCAGTCTCTAATAAACGTCAGCTAAGTACCGTTTCTGAGAGCGGAGCTGTTTTAGGTAGGCTTGAGCGTCTTGGAGTGATAAGTTGCCGAATTCCTGGCCGATGCGTAGCAGTGTTGCTTCGACATCTTTGGCCATCGGATCGGCTTCTCCGCAGACATAAAAATGAGCGCCTTCCTGCAGCCACTGCCAAATCTGCGCCCCTTTTTCGTAAAGTTTATGTTGCACATAAATTTTGTCGCTTTGATCGCGGGAAAAGGCGAGATCTAAGGCAAGTTTGTCTTGCTTCACGAGTGGATTGAAGAAGTCTTCATAGAAGAAATCGTGCTCTCGGTGCCGCTCTCCAAAGAACAGCCAATGTCTTCCCGTGGCATTTTTAGCGATGCGCTCTTGGAGAAATCCTCGGAAGGGTGCTACGCCGGTTCCTGGGCCGACCATGATTAAATGGGTCGAATGATCTGCGGGAAGTGTAAAATGGGGGGCCGATTGGACGTAGCAAGGGATCGGAGTTTTGTTGATCTCAGCAAGGTGGCTTAAGAAATGGCTGGCAACGCCGTAACGGAGTTCATTCCGGTGTTGGAAAGTGGAGACAGCGACAGTCAGATGGGCTTCATTGGGATGGGTGACTAAAGATGAAGCAACGGAATAGAAGCGAGGCAGTAGTGGTGAAAAGGCAGCGATCAGATCTTGGAGCGCATAGGGAAGATGGCCGAATTCTAAGAGGAAGTCGAGCACATCATGGCGCGCTAAATAGTCGTCGAGCGTCGGTTTATGACTGAGAAGCTCTTCACACCTCAGCGCCTTCAGAAAAGAAGAAGTCAGGCGTGTGATATTGGCTTTTTGTGAGAGGAATGTTTTAAGCGTCATTTGCTCTTGAGAACGGGGATGGATGATCAAGGTATCGCCATTTGCTTTCATCGCCGAGATTAGCCGGCTGACGAGTCCAGGTTCGTTATCGCCGTAGATGCCTAGAGAATCGCCCACTTTGAACGTCAGATTGGAATTGAGCAGATCTAAAACGACATGGTGGGTCTCTTTGGTAGATCCCGGTTTTGTCAAGGGATACCGTGCTTTGATAACGGCGGAAAAGGGGTTTTGTCGACTAAAATCAGCGGACATTGTATTTACAAATCATGCGTTTGCTTTTCATTGTTGCTTTACTATCGCTTGCCGGATGCGCCGATACGGGTTATCAAAACTCGTATATCATTTCTCATACCGAAGATGAGCCCGAAGAAACTCCATAGAGCTCTTTACAGTCTTTTTTAGTCCATGCTTTGGTTAAGAGATCCATTTTTTTATTGGAGATCCCGCCAAGGAATTCAATCGATCCTAACAGTCTTGCTCGGCACCGGTCTTTTCCAAGGAGTTCAAATGAATCATAGAGCGGAGGGCCTTGATGTTTGCCGACAATTGCAG
>DASUCX010000065.1:0-4884 GCA_036275855.1 Rhabdochlamydiaceae bacterium | reverse complement strand
TTAAAGATCACCTTCCTCCCGCCATCAACAGCCCCATTCTAAAAAAAGCTCTTGATGTTCTAGACGTCATGAGCTTTGGTGATGATGAACGAGAGTCCTATGAAGAGCATCTCAAGTGGCTTAGAATAGAGGCCAATACTCTCAAAAAATACGAAGCCAAGGGTTTTGCAGAGGGAGAAATAAAGGGTAAAATAGAGGGGATCCAAGAAGCATTACTATTAGTCGCAACTAAGATGCTTGGACAAGGTGCCAGTATCCAACATATTGCCCTCATCACAGGACTTTCACATGAAGAAATTGAAAAGCATCAGAACCAAATAGCCAATCCTTCTATACACAACTGAGTTTAGCAATCGATTCGACATGGACTGTTTGCGGGAACATGTCGAACGGTTGTACCGTATCGACGGTGTATTTTTTTTGAAGAATGGCCAAATCTCTGGCTAAAGTTGCAGGGTCGCAAGAGACATAGACGATCCGTTTTGGTCTTAGCTGTAGCAGCTTCTCTAAGAAGGCTGGCTCGCACCCTTTTCTGGGTGGATTGAGCACCGCAACATCAATGGCAGTGACCGTTCCAATGAAATCCTCCGCCTGTGCAGTGTGGAAGCTCGTGTTTGTAATGCCGTTTAATTTGGCGTTTTCTTTTGCATCGGCAATCGCATCTGGGACACATTCGACACCGATGACCCGTTTCGCATGGGGAGCTAGGACAAGAGAGAGCGTCCCGACTCCGCAATAGGCATCGAGGACGGTCTCCTCCCCTTTCAATTCACAAAATTCCAAAGCTTTTTGGTACAGATTTTCAGCCTGGGCAGGATTGACCTGAAAAAAAGAAGCCGGAGAGACTTTAAAACGAAGCCCGCAGATCTGATCGACAATAGACGATTCTCCCGCGAGCGTTTTGTAGATTTTTCCAAGCACGGCATTGCCAGGCGATCGATTGATGTTTTGCACCACGCCTTTGATCTCAGGAGATGACTCTACGATTTTTTTTGCCGTGGCAGCCAAATCCCCTTCTCGATCTGTGACTAAGATCACCAGAGCTTGGTTGGTATAAACAGCAGTCTTGATGACCACAAACTTGATGCCGGGATCACGGGTAGTTTTGAGAATTTGTTTGACCTTGGCAAAGACTTGCTCGCCCAAGCTACAGTGGATATAACATTTTTCAATCTCAACAATATCATGAGAATTGAAGGCATAGAGACCCATTTGCCCCATTTGCAGAGTAGGATCCATGACGACGGGGAGCTGGATCTTATTCCGATACTCAAGCGGATTTGGCGACGGTATACACGCCGGGACGGGGACATTGAAGATTTTGCCGATCCTTTCTAAACTATCTAGCACTCTTTGCCGTTTGGCCTCCAGCTGCTTGGGATAATCTAAATGCATTAGCTGGCACCCCCCGCAACGGCCAAAAACCGGACAAGGAGGTTTCACTCGATGAGGCGAGCTTTTCTCTGTAGAAATGACCGTTCCTCTGGCAAAGTTCTTACGAACTTCATCAATCGATACGGTCACACTCTCGCCGGGAAGAGCTCCATCGACAAAGACCGTAAAGCCGTGATGGTCGCCAATCCCCTCTCCATGAATGCCAAGCCGTTTAATCGTTAAAGTGATTTTTTGACTCATCTGCGGTTTCATAGCGCAAGTTTAGCTAAATATCAGTTGATATCCAATCAAAATTCGGCTATAGTCTCCCCAACTTTTGGAGGAGATATGGTGAGCGATGTTAATAAAGAAGTTTGGTCGGCTTTAGAATCGTGTCTAGTGCCTCCTTCGGCAACTCAGTGGTATTATCCGACCATTTTAAAGAAATGTATTGGAACTGTAATCCTACTTCCGACAGGAATTGTCACCGGAGTGTTTACTGGAGTTGAGAAAGCGGGCTCGTTTGCCTTAAGTTTCTTCAGAAGTCCGGCAGCCCTCAACCCCAAGGAAAATTTTCAATTGGTGGTCAAGAATTTTAGCTTATGGAAACAAATTGGAACCGACCAACAAATTGAAGACGAGTTGGTCGATAATCCGAGTGGGCTGAAAGAACCTGCAATCGAATCGGTCGGGACATCGACTTTCCAAGACTCTCCTTACGAAATCCCTGATTCTCAATGGGCCGCCGACGCATGGCAGCTGAAAATTCCCAAAGCTGACCGTCCAGGACCTAATGTGAACCTTTTCAAGCTCTACAAAACCCCCGAAGGCCGTCAAGAATTGATTAGGCGGTTAGAAAAATTGCATGTGACCAATTACCGCTTCTCGGTGGAGTGGAGTCATATTGAGCCCAAGCAAGGCAACTGGAACGATTCCAATATGAAAGTTTACATCGATTTGTGCGAAGACTTGAGAGCAGCTGGTATTGCTCCGATTGTCGTGCTGTTGCATTTCTCAGAACCTAAATGGTTTCATGCCCTGGGCAGTTTTGAAAACGAAGACAACATCAAGTGTTTTGCTAATTTTTCTTTCAAGGTGTTTGATCAATTAACTGAGTCCTATCAGGGCAGACCTCTGGTGGAGACGTTCATTACGATCAATGAACCTGCGGTCGATGCTTTTTCACGTTATGTCCTAGGAACGTTTTCTCCAGGGAAATTCCTGAATTTTGCAAAAGCCGGACTCTTTTTGAAGAACCTGTTGAAAGCGCATATCGTCGTTTATGACCGACTCAAAGAGAAAGAGCTTCCGACAGTCAAAGTAGGAATCGTCCATCAGTACCTCAAAATGAGACCGAAATATACTGTGATAATTCCTGCGACTAGGTATCTTACGCGCCTGGTGAATGAAGTTCCCATGAACTTTTTTAAATCCGGTGGAAAATTTGATTTCAAAGTCCCTTTCCTTTGCAATATTGAAGAGCAATGCAAGGCTCCTAAGACAGACTTTGTCGGCCTCCAATATTATGTCCGTCCCATCATTGGCTTTGGTCCGTCGAGTTATGGTGAGCCAATGACAGAAATGCCTTTCCATGAAGACCCTGCGGGGGTTTACAAAGCAATCCTAAAAACATATGAGGCTTTCAACAAGGTTCCCATCTTGGTGTCAGAGATCGGCATTTCTACGCGCAATGATCAGCAGCGGAGCCGTTATATGCTGCGTGCGCGCTATGCGATTCGTGAGGCAACTAAAGTGCTTGGCAAAGACCTCCTGGGTGTCAGCTGGTGGTGTCTTGGAGATAATATGGAATTAAACATGGGCATGAAACAGCCGTTTGGACTCTATGCTCAGACTGAGAATGGTTTGGCTACAGAGCCTAAGAAGGGTGTCGAAGCATCGATCAGAGTTGCTAAAGCTTGGAAAGATAGGCGAAATAAAAAGACTGATTAGGGTCTATCGTCAATTATAGTTCTTGTCGATTTTTGATGCTTTGCAGAAACTTACGTTGAAGTCTCATTAAAACAAAAGAGGGAACGAAAAGAATCGCGATGATCACCACAAGAACGAGAGGTAAATAGGTTCTCATGGTCTGAGTGGAGGTGGCGATCTCTTGGCTGTTTTTCGCGATGACTTCGCTCGAATGTTGGACAGTGCTGGTGTTTTCTTTGACCGTCTGAATGCTCTCTTCAAGGTTTGTGTTCATTTGCTTCATATCGCTGCACCCTGAAATGCAAAGAATACAAAGCGCAGAAAAGATGAAAAAGAGACTCCTGGCCATATTCTCGTATATCGTAGGAGAATCTTTTCTAGGCAAGGAAAAATTTCAGGTTCTAACAAAGCGGCTTTTCGATCCGAAACTGCCTCTCTTCTCGCCGTTTCATCATGTCGAATAAGAGATCGTCTTGGTTCTTTTTTATTTTGACCGTTTGGTCATCCGAGGTTGAAATAATAGAGATATTATCGCTGAGTGCCTTCTCTTGAGTTTTGACCAGCATCTGCATTTTACGTTCAATCGAGGCGTAGTTTTTGATGTTCCAGCGATGGACACGAGCGGGGATCAGATCGGCGCCTGGCAGCCTTTCCGGCTCGATATGAGCGGAACAGTTGGAGGTCTGTTTGACCTCTTTGTTCCAATCTTTTGTCACGACATCGGTTTTTCGGACGATGGGCTTTGCAGGTATGGGTTGCTTTGGAAGGTTTCTAGGGACACGCAGAGCAGTTGCCTGAACGTAGGAATGGTGCACCTCAGACGGTTTCTCTTCCCTAAGGGCATTCTGGATTTTTTCGAGCAGCTCTCTGTATTTCATAAAGCGAGCCAACAGTTTATCATATCTTTATGTATACAATCAAATATTTTTATATTGCCTTGGTGTTAGTAAGGTGTTTATACTGATGAGCTTTACACGAGGTGATCATGGCAGAAGTGAAGTTGAAAGGAACCCCCGTACAAACCAATGGCAAATTCCCCGCAAAGGGGCAAAAAGCTCCTGAAATTCGGTGCGTTGACGTAGAGCTCAAAGAAAAAACTTTAGCTGATTTTAAGGGTCAAAAAAAGATTGTCTGTTTCGTGCCCAGTTTGGATACGGCCGTTTGTTCAATGTCTGCGCAGAAGTTCAGCGAAGCGGTTAAAAAAATTCCCAACACAGTTGTCCTGTATGTCTCTGTCGATACCCCCTTTGCTCTGAAAAGAGTATGTGTGGCAGAAAACGGCCAAGAAAACGGTATGAGCCGGATCATTCCCCTATCGCTACTCCGCTCTAAAAAGACAGCCGAAGATTATGGCGTTTTAATTAAGGATGGACCGCTCTCGGGCGCGTGTGCAAGAGGCGTGGTCGTCTTAGATGGTAATGATCAAGTTATTTATAGTCAGCTCGTGGACGAAATCACGACAGAACCCAATTACGATGCAGCGTTGAAGTCTCTAGAGTAGACAGGTTTCCACATCGCTGCGTCGACCATTTTTTTGCGGGCTTTTTCATCGGTCTTTGGAGAAAGACCTTCTTCTTGTGC
>DASUCX010000064.1:0-4003 GCA_036275855.1 Rhabdochlamydiaceae bacterium | reverse complement strand
AAGAGATTGATCCCTCGAACCATGCGCAGACTTAACTGTTTAGGACAATACGACCCTAGATAAACCGCACAAGAATAGATACAAGGCAGCCGTTTTTGAAAGTGGGGTTGAAACCACTCGATGACTTTATCAACTGTGGGGACCATTCCTTGTCGCAAAGCCCCCGCTAGAGGTGTCAGAACAAAAATGGCATAAGGCAGGAGCCTCAAAGCTGTCCTAAACGGCTGAGGAACTGCGGAAGCTCCTATTTGTCCTACTATTGCCTGGATCATATTCCCTTGCAGCACCTGATAGCATCCTGCATACAAATAACTGCCACCCTGTTTGCACTCTGTTTCTCCGGATCTTAGTTCGGCATAGCTATATCCTGTTGAAAAGCCCGCAAGAGCAGTAACAAATTTTTGGATTCCCATCCTAATTTTTCCTTGTATTCATCTGTAACCTAAATCGGTCATTTTTTAATTCTTTCTGATCGTTTGATTGTGGCATTGCTTTAACTTTAGAAACTTTTCCATTCTTGCCCTTCTGAGGAAATCTCCTTTGTACTGGACAATTTTTAAACCCAATGCCGCAGCCGGCCCTTAGAAGATGTTTTAACAAAACTTCTTTGTTAAACACCCTCTTAGCTTCAAAAATTGTCCAGTACAGAGGGAAATCTCATGAAAAAGCCCTGGGCAGGAGCTAAGTTGATTGACACTGCGCTCTACAATGAAGATAATGCCATAGATATGCTCAAACGATTGTGGATCGGCTTTATCTGTTTAGTCGTACGTGGGCTGGTCGCCCTGCGGTACCGGCTGAAAGTCTCAGGTCTGGAAAAACTTGCCCCGGAAAATCTTCCCAAAAAGGGGGGGATTTTATTTTTACCCAACCATCCGGCTGAGATCGATCCTGTCATCATGTCGCTGATCCTTTGGCCGACATATCACGTCCACCCGCTAGTTGTGGAGGGGTGGTATCATACCAAAGGGATCCACTATCCCATGAAACTGGTGGGAGCCGTTCCTCTCCCTGATTTCAACGGCTCGATCAATAAATGGAAGCAGAAAAAAATGACTCAAGCGTTTGCGCTTGTAGCCGATCAATTGAGAAAAGGAAGCAACTTTCTCATTTACCCAGCAGGCCGTTTGAAGCACGGGCCTGAAGAGATTATTGGAGGAGCTTCGTTTGTCCATACGCTGCTGCAAGATTGTCCTGAGGCAAACGTCGTCTTGATCCGGACAACCGGACTTTGGGGAAGCCGCTTTTCACGGGCGCTCACGGGCAAGAGTCCCGATTTTGCCACCGTTATCTGGGAAGGATGTAAAATTGTCCTCAAAAATCTAATCTTTTTTACTCCACGCCGAGAAGTGACTGTTGAGATCGAGCCTGCTCCTGCAGAGTTGCCAAGAGCCGCAGCTCGCTTAGACTTTAATAAATATCTGGAGCGGTGGTACAACAACAAAGGCCCTGAGCCAATCAAACTCGTCTCAGACTGCTTTTGGAAAGAAAATCTTCCTAAAGTTGAAGATCAGACAAAAACACAGGGCGATGATGAAAAATGGTCGATTGCTCCTGAAAAAGAGCAACAGATCTTAGCCAAGATCAGCCAAATCGCGCGACGTCCTCAGGTCGAAAGATCTCAAAATCTCAACCGGGATTTGGGACTTGATTCTCTGGACATCGCCCAGCTCCAGACCTTTATCGAACAAAGGTATGAGATCGAAGAACTCTCTGTAGATCAACTCGAAACCGTCGAAGCGGTTTTAAAGGCCGTCGCCAAAGGAGAGGGTCAAAAAACAATTAGTGGAGATGTTCCTCAAGAGAGTTGGCCCCAAGAAGTGCGTCCTCCTGTCCTGAAACCAGAAGGAAAAACCGTGCTTGAGGCCTTTTTACGCAGCTGCGACCGGATGGGTAAACTTGCTGCATGCAGTGATAGCACGATCGGAGTCGTGACTTACCGCCGCCTCAAAATGATTGTTTTGATCATGAGCCAAAAAATCCGTCAAATGGAAGGGGAGTATATCGGCATTTTGCTGCCCTCTTCGATCATGGCCTATGCTCTTGTTCTTGCGACGCTCATGGCCAAAAAAATTCCCGTGATGCTAAATTTTACTTTAGGATCAAGAGCCTTGGACCACTGCAGAAAAACCGTCGATCTTAAAACTGTCCTCAGTTCCCGCCGTTTCCTCGATCATATGCCTGGTGGCGATCTTGATAATATCGATGAGCTCATCCATCTTTTGGAAGATATCCGCGAGACAATCTCTTTGCGGGATAAATTCAAAGCCTTCATCGGCCAGTTTAAAAAAGCCGATCATCTTTTAAAAGATTTGCCCAATTCCGAAGACGACACGGCAGTTCTTATCTTTACGAGCGGAACAGAATCACTCCCGAAAGGCGTGCCTCTTTCTCATAAAAATATCTTGTCGGACCTCAAGGCAGCAATCGATTGTTTTGAAATTTTTCCTACCGATATTCTCTACGGCATCTTGCCGCCATTCCATTCGTTTGGGTTTGCTGTCACAGGAATGATGCCGCTGCTGATTGGACTTAGAGTCTATTATGCCCCCGATCCGACCCATAGCTTGGCAATGCTTAGAGATATTGAGCATTGGAAGATCACCCTCTTTATCTCTGCCCCGACATTCATCAAAGGCGTCTTCAATCTCGCGAAACCAAATCAGCTCAAATCGCTCCGCTACGTAGTCGGCGGTGCAGAAAAAGTTCCTCAAGAGCTTTTTGACTATATGGAGAAACGGGGAGGCGAGATGTTAGAAGGTTACGGCATCACTGAATGTTCTCCTATCGTTACACTGACACGGCCTAAAAAGCCGCGTAAAGGCGTTGGCCAGCCGCTTCCTGGCATCGCTCTTTGCATTATCAACCCAGAGACGCGTGAAGTGATGCTGCCGGGACAGGAAGGAGAAATTTGCATTCATGGCCCTAATGTCTTCAAAGGGTATCTTGGCACCGACAAAAATCCGTTCATCGACCTCGATGGCCGCCACTGGTATCTTTCGGGAGATATCGGCCGTTTGGAGTCCGATGGGACACTGATCCTGTCAGGCCGTCTAAAACGGTTTGTCAAAATCGGTGGCGAGATGGTCAGCTTAGGCGGTCTCGAAGAAGAACTTTTAAAAATAGCCAGCGAGAAAAAATGGCTCCCTTCTGTCAAAGATGATGCTCCTCCTCTTGCTGTCGCTGTTTTAGAAAAAAATGGTGACAAGCCACTCATCGTTCTCTTCTCTACGTTTGATGTGAATAAAGAAGAGATCAACCAAATGCTCCGCGACCGCGGCTACGGCGACATTGTAAAGATTGCCGATGTCCGGAAAGTGCCTCTCATTCCGATTACCGGGGCAGGAAAAACCCACTACCATGCCCTTGATGAACTATTATGAAAATATTCAATACTGAAACACGCACCAAAGAAGAAATCGTCTCTTCGGAAGATCTCCAGATCCGGATGTATACCTGCGGTCCCACCGTCTACAACTTTGCCCATATCGGCAACTTCCGGACCTATGTTTTTGAAGATCTTCTCCGCCGCACGCTCAAATTTTTCGGCTATAAAGTCACTCAGGTCATGAACATCACCGATATCGATGATAAGACCATTCGCGGGGCTTTGGCTGAAAAGGCCTCCCTTAAAGAATTCACCAACAAATATACCAAAGCCTTCTTCGACGATCTTCAAACTCTCAAGATAGAAAAAGTCGAATTCTATCCCCACGCCACCGACTTTGTTCCTCAAATGATCGCTATTGTCCAAGGGCTCTTAGATCAAGGTACCGCTTACAAAGGCTCCGACGGCAGCATCTACTTTGCTATCGAAAAATTTCCTTCCTATGGCAGACTCTCTCATCTCCATCTCGATGAGCTCAAAGCCGGTGCTTCCGAACGTGTCGCTACCGACGAGTACGATAAAGAACATATCGCTGATTTCGCTCTTTGGAAAGCATACGATCCCGAACGCGACGGACAGATTTTTTGGGAAAGCCCGTTTGGCAAAGGGCGCCCT
>DASUCX010000063.1:0-12774 GCA_036275855.1 Rhabdochlamydiaceae bacterium | reverse complement strand
CCCCTTTGTCGATAGTCGAATCCCCGGGGCTTTGACACAGCCCGGGCGGCAAAATCTTTTGAATACTCTCCCTAGGAGAAACGATGTTCAAACGGCGCGCTCGAAGAGCGGTTTGATCAACAGACTCTTCTCCGCAGACATAAAGAACAGTGAGACCAATCTCGGCCAAATTAAACGCAAGATGGAGCATCAGCGTCGATTTACCAATACCAGGATCTCCCGCAATCAAACTGAGCGATCCGATAACCAAGCCTCCGCCCAGTAGTCGGTCGCATTGAGAAAGTCCTGTGGGATAACGCTTAGATTCTTGGCTTTGGACTTGATCAAGACGGATAGGCTGCGCCACGACAGGAGCAGCATATCTTTCAACACTCCTCACTTCGGTTTCTTGAACAAACGTATTCCATTTTTGGCATGCCGAGCAGCTCCCTGACCATTTGTTTTGCCGGTGACCACACTCCCCACAATTCCAAAAGAGTTTGGTTTTACCCATGAGAGAGTTTTCCTATTGCGTCTTGTGCAGCGGCTTGCTCAGCCTCTTTTTTGGAAGAGCCTGTTCCTCGTCCTGCTTCTACATCACCTAAGAAAGCGGCGACAAGGAAAACCTTGCTATGGTCAGGGCCAGTTTCGCTGATGACTTTATAGGCAGGTGGCGTCTGGAATTTTTTCTGTGAGTAATCTTGAAGCTCAGCTTTCCAGTTCCGGGCAGGATGTTCTAAAATCCCTCGAATCTCCTTTTCAAAATGTTTCCAAAACAATTTTTTGACTTCAATGATGCCGCCATCGAGATAGATCGCTCCCAAAAGGGCTTCAAAAAGATCCGCAAGGATCGTTTCCCTACCGCGTCCTTCATTCATCCGCTCCCCTTTTCCAAGGAGAACAAACGGCGCTAGGCCGAGTTTGAATAAAAACTTTGCACAGCTGCTGGCTTCAACCAGATGGGCCCTCAGACGGGAGAGCTCCCCTTCGGCCTCTGTCGGCAAATGGTGATAGAGATAGTCTGAGATCAAAAGTCCTAAAATCGAGTCTCCTAAAAACTCGAGACGTTCATTATGTTCTTGGACATACTCTCGGTGCTCGTTATAATACGACCGATGGATAAAGGCTTGCTCAAGTAATTTTTTATTCTTAAAGTGATACCCAAGGCGATCTTCAGCCTCAGAAAGTTGGGGTTTTAAATCTTTCATAGATATTCTATTATGGATTCAAAGGGAACTAAAGTCAAATGGTACGACTAAATACGCATTTTAAAAAGCTAAAAAGAGAGTATGTCTTTCCCATCATCGAGAGAAAGCTCGCTGAAGCTCGAGAAAAACACCCTCACCTCTCCGTTGTCAACCTCGGTGTTGGCGATATTGCGCTGCCGCTTGTTCCCTCTGTTGCCAAAGCCATCTGCGATGCAACGCAGGAAATGACAACGAAATCCGGGATGCGCGGCTACGGCCCCAGCGAAGGGTACTCTTTTTTAAAAGAAGCCATCAGCAATGTTAGTTATGCCGGAATGATCGATCCCGATGAAATTTTTATCTCGGAAGGAACAAATGGCGACTCCACGAACATCCAAGATCTTTTCAGCTCCAAAAATAAAATTGGAATTCCTGATCCGACCTATCCTGCCTATTTAGATAGCGCGATCATCGGCGGACGCCTTTCAAAAGTCATTCTCCTCCCGTGCACGGAAGAAAATGGCTTCTGCCCAGTACCTCCTCACGACCATTTAGATGTGATTTATCTCTGCTCTCCCAACAATCCAACTGGCGTTGCGATGACACGCGCCCAGCTCAAAACGTGGGTCGATTACGCTAAACGAGAAAAGGCTATTCTCTTGTTAGATAATGCGTATGAAGCGTTTGTCACTTCTCCGGAGGTTCCACGCTCTATTTACGAAATCGAAGGAGCGAAAGATGTCGCCATCGAATTCAGAAGCTTTTCAAAATCGTCGGGATTTACAGGCTTGCGCTGTGCCTACACTGTCGTCCCAAAAACCCTAGAAAATGGCTTGATGAACAAACTCTGGCTGAAGCGGCAATCAATCAAATATAATGGTGCTTCATATCCAATTCAAAGGGCCGCACAGGCCTCCCTCTCTCCGCAAGGACTGAAAGAAACGAAGGCGCAAGTTCAGCACTATCTGCAGCAAGGAAAAATCTTAAGCACGGGCCTTAATCAATTAGGCTTTTCTTGTGTAGGCGGCAGGGACGCTCCCTATATCTGGTGGAAGGTTCCCTCCGGAAAAACCTCCTGGGAATTTTTCGATGAGCTCTTAGAAAAATGCCAGCTGATCTCCATTCCGGGAAGAGGCTTTGGCCAGCATGGGGAAGGGTATATCCGTCTTTCGACCTTTACGACATCGGACCTTGCAAAACTCGCACTGGATCGGTTATGCGCTTTAAAGTAACAGGCGACCACAGAAAAGTCTTAGAAAAACAGAAATTTATTGAGTTTGAAGATGTTTTTTCTTTGGAAGAGATTGAAAAAGTAGCCAGCCATGTCGATGCCGTTTTAGCCAAACGAACAAAGCGGCTGATCGAGTCCCAATCCTGCTCGGAACTTTTTCATGCCGGAAGAGATGTGTGGCGAGATGATCCCGTTTTGCAGCAGTTCATCTGTAATCGAGGCCTGGCTCAGCTCACCGCCCAGCTTTTTCAGCAAAACACCTTATGTTTGGGATTTGATCAAGCCCTCCGGACTACAACACGCCCTGGTTTTCCCAACCAGGTCCCTGCTAGCCTGCAGCAAAAAAGCTGCATCCAGCCGCTGGCTGGCGTTGTCTTAATCCGTCTCCTGGGAGATTGGGGCGATACCGATCCGCTTTCACTATACTCAAACAACTTGAAGAATCGGGAATTTGACAAGAAGGGTCCTCAGAATTTTTATTCGGAGCGAGCGACCATTGCCGAGAGGCAAGGCGCGAGTGAGAATAAAAATTCTGAGGCAAACCTGACGCAGTCAAAAACCGATTCTTCAAGTTGTTTGAGTATACTGCCGAAAAAACGAGAGAATGCCGTTTTAATCGCTCCAAGCTTAATCGTGCCGTGGGAAATGTTTTTCCAAGAACCTAAACGGAGCTTTTTAATGCTCGGCTATGCGCCAGCTAAAGCTCTTTATGTGAGTGAAAAAAATGATCTCAACCTTCACTTCTTAAAGAAGTTGGGTTATGTTTTTGGCGATCATTTAAACACGAACTTTCACCCACTTCTTTACAAATAATTTTTTTCCATTAAACTCTGTCTCTTACTTTTGACGAGGTAGTTATGGAATTTGTTTCCCCGGCGGATGGACCGTACATCACCACTCAAGGCAAAAAATGTCTCGATTTTTCTTCCTGCGATTTCTTAGGACTGGCACAACATCCCGAGGTCAAGAAAGCCGCCATCAAATACACATTGAAGTACGGTGTTGGGCTTCCTGCTTCTCCACTGGGATCTGCTCCTCAACAACAACTTGAGAGCAAACTCGCCCAGTTTCTCGGAACCGAAGCATCCCTTCTGCTGCCTTCTTATAACGAAGCTTTAGAAATCTTAACAAATCTCAAAGCAACCATTGTCTCTTCAGAAACTCATGATATCCCCAAAAAGAAATCAGGCCTTCTCTGCATTGATGACAGTTTCATGTTCGGGATTACAGGAGAAAATGGCTTTGGAGCTGCCGCGCATCAATCGGGTTTTGATCTGATCTGCGGATCGCTTTCGAACGGCGCCGGATGCAGCGGGGCATTCATTGCCGGATCCAAGAACATCGTTAGTTCCCTCAACCCTTCCCAACCACTTAGCTTCCCTACCATTGGCGCTCTTGATAGCGCCTTCAGCTTCATCCCCGAGATGGACCAAGAAAGAGAAACCTTAGTAAAAAATTGCCGTTGGCTGCAAAAACTCATGAAAGATCTTCCGGCAAAAATGATTAAATCTCCCAAAGCTATCTTGGAATTTAAATCTGCCAAAGAGGCTAGTCAAGTCAGACAATTTCTATCCGACGATCAAATCTATTTAGCGCCTCCTGTTGGAAATACCCTTTACATTGCGATGACGGCGCTCCATACGCCCGACGATCTCGATCAGCTGACCGTTTCGCTTAAAAAAATGTCAGAGACCGATTTAGCTCTCGCAATGCAATCATTAACTCCTACTCCATAAAAATAGTTACCCACAAGTCTCAGCTGTGGGTATTTTTCTTTTCTGACGGCTTCGACTTCGTCTAGAATTTTTTCATGTCCTAGTCTAAGTTGGGGAAAAACCTTCGGAGCTCTCAGGACAAGTGAAACATCGGGATGGTCTTTGATTCCCAGATGGTTTTTTAATCCTTTTAAAGCCAAATCTCTGGCTTCTGCATCCGAGAGATCGTCTTTTTTGAGCATCACCGTCAGTCGTGTTTCGTTTTCACTGCGGTTAAATTGTTTAAAGGCATTGGAATCAAACACCACTCCGAGCACATCGTCGTTTTCTTTGGATGAAACGAGATACCCAAACCCGCTCTTGTGGAGAACATTCTTGTGATATCCGACATGCACCAGCGTCGTCCCATGGAGAGGAATCTGAAGTAGCTGAGGCAGTAACAATCTTCCAATCAAATGCGACGGAAGCGCGCTGAAGATATGATCTGCTTCATAGCTTCCCTTTGAAGTCATGACCTGGCTGTGCTTGATCCCAATCACCTCCTCGCCTGTGTGGAATTGAACCGGTGTCATCTCTTCTAATTTTTTGATAAAGCTCTTCATCCCTCGCTGAAAACTAAACAGACGAGGGCCATCAAAGCGCGGCGATTTTAAGAGCCCTTTGATGACAGAGCCATATTTTTCTTCCAAGGCTTTAAAGGTGGGCAGTCCAAGCTTGATTGAGATCTCTTTTGCACTGCCACCATAAATGCCCGTCACCATCGGATCAAACACATCTTGAGCAACCTGAGAATTAAAACGTCTGCAAGCAAAATCCCAGACCGATTCATCTTCCGACTTAGGTTTAACACTAAGCTCTCTCAAAGCGCCTTTGATCAATCCCCACGAAAAAAGAGGCGCTTTGCGAAGCTTTCCTCCACTCCAGATAAAATGGCTTTTGGCATCGGGATTGCACGGAATTATTTCCTTATCCATGCCAATTTCAGCCACAAGACCTAAAAATTCTTTCGATTTCGATCCCCGGAAAACTCTGGGGCCTTTTTCAAAGAAAAATCGCGTTGACTGATCCGAATCGATCCATCCGCCCAACCTCTCGCTTTTTTCAATGAGATGAATATCAAAAAGATCTTTCCTCTTAGCTAAATAATACGCCACCGTGAGGCCGGAAATGCCTCCGCCCAAGATTAATATTCGTTTCTTCTGCATAATACCGACAAGTATGAGTCAAAAAGAAGAAATTATTCAATTTTTAAAACAGCTCCGCGAAGCAATTATTGGCGCCTTCGAGACCTTAGAGCCGAATGCCCGCTTTGAAAGAACTCCTTGGAACTATAAAAACGACGGCGGCGGCGAGATCAGTCTCCTGCGAGGCTCAGTTTTTGAAAAAGCCGCTGTCAACTGGTCCGGAATTTCGGGGCCTAAATTTCCGATGGAGGACGGCAGCGGGGCCTTCTTTGCAACCGGCGTCAGCCTCATCACCCATATGCAGAATCCTCATGCACCGACTGTCCATATGAATGTCCGTTATATCGAAACAGAGAAAGGGCATTGGTTCGGAGGGGGCTATGATTTGACCCCGATGGGATTTCCGTATGAAGAAGACACCAAGCATTTCCACAAAACAGCGCAAGAAGCTCTTGATCGCTTTGATCCTGAGCTCTATCCAAAGTTCTCTACTGCTGCGAGAGAATATTTTTTCATTCCCCACCGCCAAAAAGAGCGCGGGGTCGGAGGCCTTTTCTTTGACCACCTGAATACAGGCGATTTTCAAAACGATTTGAGGCTGTGGAAAGCCATTGCCCACAGTTTTCTTCCAGCGATCCTTCCGATCTACCGCCGCCGCATCCATCAACCTTTTACCTGCAGCGATAAAGATAAACAATTAGAGACTCGCGCGCACTATGTCGAGTTCAACCTCCTCTACGACCGCGGAACTAAGTTTGGATTTCTCTCCGGAGGTAACCCCGATGCAATCCTCTGCTCGATGCCTCCCTTAGTTAAATGGTAATCCTTAAGAAGCTGAGTTTTTTCAATTTTTCATGTATACGAAAAATAGCGTTTAAAATTAAGATATGCGTATCATCCCGCATGGGTTTAGTCGTCATGCGAAAGCCACGGGCTCCGGCCCGTGGCACGTTTTTTAGAGGATCTATGAATGTTCAGCGTGTTGTCTGCCTCATAGACGGTCTCAATCTATACCATGCTATCTCTGCTCTTGACCGTCCTGAACTAAAGTGGGTCGACCTGACAAATCTTTCGAAGGTTTTTCTGAAATCCCACTCGGAAAAGCTCGTTAAAGTGTTTTACTTTTCAGCATACGCAGAACATGTCTCCGAATCTTCGCAAAAATGTCAAAAAGCACATATTCGCGCTCTTGAGTTAACGGGGGTTACGCCAATTCTTGGACATTTCAAAGAAAAGTTCCGAAAATGCCCCTCTTGTAGCCATCGATGGATTGGCCATGAAGAAAAAGAGACGGATGTTAATATCGCCCTATTCCTACTAAATTTAGCTTATCAAAATGCCTTTGACAGAGCTCTTCTTATTTCAAATGATTCCGATCTTGCTCCTGCTATTCGAATGGTGCGAAAACATTTCCCGCAAAAACGAATCACGACTGTCTCCCCTCCTCACTATTTTCATAGCCGAGAATTAATTCAGGCTTCTTCAGATAAAACTAAGGTCCGTATCGAACACCTTGAACGTTGCCTCTTACCTCTCATTGTAACAGATGCGTCTAGGCTAATTTCAGTACATCGCCCTCCTGAATATGCGCCAAAAGTTCTGGTTAGTTCTGCAGAGCACTAACAAGGCCTTAGACTATTAACGGATTTTTGAAATTAGACACTAGCCAGCGGACATTTTCAACAGGGGTCTCAGGAATGACCCCATGCCCTAAATTGAAAATGAATCCCCTCTTCCCTTTCATTGACTCAAGAATGAATTGCGTCTTCTCTTGCAAAGCCTCGAGAGGCCCTTGCAAAATCTCCGGATTAAGATTCCCTTGAATAGCAATATGCGCAGGAACTTCTCTTCTCAACTCATGCATCTCTTTTTCCCAATCGAACGCGAGCGCGGCCGGCTCTAGCGAGACAAGCTCTTTGATATAGCGCGTGAAACCCCGGCCAAAGAGTGTGATGGGGATTCCTGTCGGCTTAATGGCATCGACAATCTTTTTCAAGTAAGGTAGCGCTAGCGTCTGAAAATCGAGCGGTGTTAATTTTCCCGCCCATGAATCAAAAATCTGGACTGCATCGACACCGGCTTTGATTTGCATGTGAAGATAATCGATGGTCGCTTCTGTGATTTTTTCTAGCCATTTAGGAGACGTTCTATGCATGTATGTAGAAACGGTATAAGGCCCTCCGCAAAATCCGATCAGAGGCGCTTTCAGTTCTTTTTTCAGCAGCTTTATGGTTTCTGAGACATAAGAGACCGCTTCATGCACATCCTGCCTAATCTCTTGCTCAGGTTCTTTTAAACGGATTCCCTTGCCATCGGAAAAATCAAAGGTAAAACCAAACACCTCGGCAATCACCAAAATATCAGAAAATAAAATGGCGGCATCCATGCCGAGAAGATCGATGGGAAGCTTGGTGATCTGCGCAGCAAGAGAGGGAGTTCCTACAAGGGTGCGAAAAGAGTGGTTCGCGCGAATAGTACGGTACTGAGGAAGAAAACGGCCGGCTTGGCGATGCAGCCAGATGGGTGGCCGTGGAACAGGCTCGCATTTAAGAGCTCTTAAGAGCAAGTCATTCATGACAAAAGCTTAGCTAAAATCGCATCGACAGTGAAGCCAAATTCTGCAGCGAGATCTGCTTGAGGGGCCGATTCTCCAAACGTTTCAATACTAATGGCAATCCCCTCATGGCCAATCCATTGATGCCATCCGAAGCTGACGCCGGCTTCGATACTGACGCGCTGTCCTAAATTGCCGCCGACAACAGATTCTCTATAGGCTTCATCTTGTTTCCAGAAAAGCTCCCAGCACGGCATAGAGACCACACGCACAGATTTGCCTTGTTTTTCCAAGGCCGTTGCCACATCAAACGCTAAGGAGACTTCTGAACCCGTGGCAAAAAGCGTAAAATCGGGCTTCTTTTTTTCCTTTTTGATGATATAGGCGCCTCTTGCCATCCCCTCGGCATAGGGAACACGCGTCCCGGGAACATCCGGAAGGGCCTGTCTCGACAGAACTAAAGCCGTCGGCCCTTTGTATTGTAAGGCTGCCAACCATGCCATTTTCATTTCACCATTATCTGCAGGACGGATCACATGAAGATTCGGGATGGCACGCAGGGCCGCTAAATGCTCAATCGGCTGGTGCGTTGGACCATCTTCGCCAAGAAAAATCGAATCATGCGTGAATTGGTAGATCACTTGAATATGGGAGAGCGCAGCAAGCCGGATGGCATTGCGCATGTAGTCGGAAAATGTCAAAAATGTCCCCACATACGGCGTGATCATCTGCGTCTGTGCAAGGCCGGTCGCTACGGCTGCCATCGCAAACTCACGGACACCGTATTTAATGTTACGACCTTCAAAATGGCCTGCAGAGATCAGCGGAAACTTCTTCATCATCGTCATATCAGATCCCGAAAGATCTGCCGATCCGCCGTAAAGTTGGGGAAGCATAGATCCGAGCACATCTAAGACCAGTTGTGAAGAAGTTCGGCTTGCAATCGGCGTTTTCATTTCAATGAGAGCGAGTTTTTGCTCAAGATCTGCAGGAAGCTCATGCTGCTCCATCTGGTTAAACTCTTTTGCTAGCGCCGGATTGGCACCGCTCCACTTTTTAAACGTCTCGTTCCAGGTTGCTTCACACTGAGCTCCTTCTTTGGCTTTTTCCTTGAAAAAATCGTAAATCCCAGGCGCAACAAAAAAGTTTTCTTCGGGAAGCCCCAATGCTTTTTTTGTCGCTTCGACTTCTTCCGTTCCTAAAGGACTGCCGTGGACTTTATGGGTGCCAGCCTTATTGGGGGATCCTTTTCCGATGATCGTATGCATCATCACGAAGCAGGGCCTTTTCTGTGACCCGCGAATCTCAGTAAAAACTTGGTTCATTTGATCAAAGTCATACCCATCGATATCGTAAACATCCCACCCGTAAGAGCGGTATCTCGCCTTGGTATCTTCGGAACACGATTCATTAAGAAAACCATCCAAGGTCACTTTATTGGCATCGTAAATTAACACAAGATTGTCCAAAGCCAAATGCCCTGCTAGAGAAGAGGCTTCGGAAGAGATCCCTTCCATGATGCAGCCATCTCCTGCTAAGCAGTAGACTTTATTGTTAAAGAGAGTGAATTTATCAGTGTTGAATTTAGTCGCTAAGATTTTTAAACCCAAGGCCTGTCCAACGGCATTGGCAACGCCTTGCCCTAAAGGTCCTGTTGTCGCCTCTACCCCATCAGTGATATGAAATTCCGGATGACCGGGCGTCACCGATTTGAGCTGACGGAATTGCTTGATGTCTTCCATCGAGAGTTTAAATCCGGCCAAGTGAAGACAAGAATAAACCAGCATCGATCCATGGCCAGCAGAAAGAACAAATCGATCGCGGTTCAGCCATTTCGAATGGATGGGGTTATGTCTTAATAGACAGCCATAAAGATACGCGCCAAATTCCGCGCATCCCATCGGTAGGCCCGGATGGCCTGAGTTAGCCTTTTGGACTGCTTCCATGGAAAGCTCTCGGATCGTATTGGCTATTTTGCTTAACTGTTTTTTTAATTCTGTGTCCATTGCCATCCCTTTGTCATATGAACAAATCATGATATAAAAGAAGTTTCTTTTCTCCTATAAAAATTGACCGTTTGGTCAGAGCCTGGTATGCTTGCAGGCTTTTAGAGGGCTTTATGTTATCGCAAGAGATCCGCCGCAACTTCTTAAAATATTTTAAAGACCACCACCACCGAGTTGTCCCATCGTCTTCTGTTGTTCCGCATGACGATCCAACTCTTTTGTTTACAAACGCCGGAATGAACCAGTTCAAAGATGTCTTCCTTGGCAAAACCGTCCGGGATTACAAAACAGCGGCAACCTCTCAAAAATGTATCCGCGTAGGCGGCAAGCATAACGATCTCGATAATGTCGGTCACACTAGCCGCCACCTCACTTTTTTTGAAATGCTCGGCAATTTTTCTTTTGGAGATTATTTTAAAGAACAAGCGATTGCGTACGCCTGGGAAGTCTCCACAAAAATCTATCAATTTGATCCGGATAAAATCTGGATCACCGTCTTCCGTGAAGACGACGAATCTGCCGAGCTCTGGAAGAAAATCGTCCCGGCTTCCCGCATCGTCCGGATGGATGAAAAAGACAACTTTTGGGCCATGGGGGATACCGGTCCTTGCGGCCCCTGTTCTGAACTTTACTACGACCGCGGCCCTAAATATGGCACTGCCGCCTCCGTCAAGGACGATACTGCCGGAGAAAGGTACATTGAATTCTGGAATCTCGTCTTCATGCAATTTAATCGGGACGCTGCCGGCAAAATGACACCCCTTCCTAAACAATCGATCGATACCGGCAGCGGCTTAGAACGCGTTGTCGCCTTAAAAATGGGCGTTGACAATGTCTTTGCCACCGACATTCTGCATGGCCTGATCATGGAAGTTGAAAAAATCTCCGGCGAAAAATACCACCTGAATGATCAAGAAATGGCACCTGCCTTCCACGTCATTGCCGACCACATCCGATCACTCTCCTTTGCCATTGCCGATGGCGCCCAGCCCAGCAATGTCGAACGCGGTTATGTTTTAAGAAAACTGCTCAGGCGCGCTGTCCGCTATGGAAGAATGGTCGGCATCCAAGATCCGTTCTTAGCTAAACTCCTTCCTCGGTTAGTCGATCTCATGGGAGCAGATTATCCTGAGCTAAAAGCTTCTGAAAATCGGATTGCTGAAATCCTTACTCTTGAAGAAGAAGCCTTTCTGCGCACTCTCAAACGCGGCGGAAATATTTTAAGCGCCGTGATTTCCGATGCAAAAGCTAGTCCCCACAAAGAGATCACCGGCGAAGAAGCTTTCAAACTCAAAGACACCTATGGGCTTCCCCTTGAGGAGATCATGCTCATTGCGAAAGACTCTCACCTCACTGTCAATCTCGATGCCTATCAGCTCTTAGAAGAGCAAGCCCGTGAAAAATCAAAAGCGGCCCATGTCAAAGAAGCTCAAACTGTCGAGAACAGCGTCTACAAAGACTTTGCTACAAAACACCCGTGCAAGTTTGTCGGATTTTCCAATGAGAAAATCGATGCAAAAGTCCAAGGGATCTTGATCGGTGGTGCTTTCGTCAAAGAGATGCACGCTGGCAATGAAGGCTTTATTCTCCTTGATCAAACTCCTTTCTATGCTGAAAAAGGGGGTCAAGTCGGAGACACCGGACTCCTCTCCCACGGTCAAACTGTTTTCAAAGTGACCGACTGCCAATCTCCTTATCAGAGCGTTGTGATCCATATCGGCGCTTGTCAATCCGGCACGATCCGTGTGGGAGATACGCTCACAGCCTCTGTCGAACATGGCCGCCGCCAAATGATCCAGAACAACCACACAGCAACGCACTTGCTACATTGGGCCCTCGTCCACCTCTTAGGCCCCCACATCAAACAAGCCGGATCTCTTGTTGAAGCCAGCCGCTTCCGTTTCGATTTTTCCCACCATAAAGCCCTTTCAAGAGAAGATATCCAAAAACTCGAAGGCCTTGTCAATGATAAGATCCGAGAGAACAAACCGGTGAAAGCTTATGAACTTGCTTACGAAGAGGTCCAAAAGATGCCGGAGATCAAACAATTCTTCGGAGATAAATATGGCGCTAAAGTCCGCGTGATCGACATCGAAGAATCGAAAGAGCTCTGCGGAGGAACCCACACCTCTCAGACCGGTAACATTGGATATTTCCGCATCCTCAAAGAGGGCAGCATTGCTGCGGGCGTCCGCCGCATTGAAGCAACGTCCGGCAAAGCCGCGGAAGAACTTGTCCGCTTGCATGAGAAAGATCTCGAAGCAAAAATTCACGCCGGAATCGAAGAGAAAAAACAGCTCGAACACCAGCTCAAAGCCGCCCGCAAAATCGTCCTCAAAGAGATGGCTCTCAGCCTTGTTCAAAAAGCATCCCATGCCGGCTCCATCTCATTCATTTCAGCGATTGCTGCTGTCGGATCCGATGAACTCGGCGCTTTAGCGGAAGAAATCTCCGGACGTTTTTCTTCCGGCGTGATTTTACTCGCTGTCAAAGCTGACGGCCGCTGCCAAGTCCTCCTAAGAATCACCTCTGACTACGTGAAGAAAGGGCTGAGTGCCATGCAAATCCTCAAAGAAGTCGCTCCGATTATCGGAGGGTCCGGAGGGGGCAAACCTGAATCTGCCCAAGCCGGAGGGAAATCGCCAGAGCATCTCGAAAAACTCTTTGAAAAAGTGCACGAAATCCTGCGAACTTTTAGTAAGTAATATAGGAATTGACTTCCTCCCCTCCATAAATGGAGGGGATTCCTACGGCGCTCGGTTAAAAATCTAACCGGCTCGCTTCGGCGGGTTCCTGCTTCGTCGAGCGGCCTAAATGCACCATCTCTCCACAGGCTAACGAGCGAAGTCCTCGCTCTAAAATATTCATTGCTCCGACTACGTCGGCATGATTTTTATACTTGCAATTGACACATTCGA